>PBHQ01000008.1 GCA_002719475.1 Methanobacteriota archaeon
TGAAATCTGCAGAGGAGAGAACCAAATCGTTCTCCACCTTGAAACTATGATCATCGAATTCAAGACGCGTAGGCTCGTCATTTCCACGCTCCTTGTAGACCAAAGCAAGATCCCCCCATTCTTCATCGGGCCAATCCCATGAGAACTGGAAATCGAACCTGACATGAATCCACGGTAAGCCAGAGGAATTGGTTTGTAGAGTTACAACACTATCAGAATCGAGAATAATGTATTTGCTTTCAGACCACCAACTATCATTCACACCACTGTAAGATATGGATTGACGATCCTTCTCAGGATCAGGTCCTTCGAAATCAAAAATCAAGGTTATCTCCTCGAAATCAATCACTGTATTGGCATCTACAAGTCCGAGAACTATGCTTTGCTCTTCACCTGCAAACACCGGCATGTCATCCCAATGACCAACCCAGTTAAGTCCGGTAAAGACCGCATCAGAATCCTTTCTTGTCAAGAAGGTCGCAGAATCTGAAGNGAATCCNGCTTCATGCTGAATGGCATAGATNTCATCATCTANCAGAATATCTTCAGCCAACAGATTTCCAGCCGGGTCACTTCCTTCCACATAATACGAAACCCTGCCCATGTTGGGNTTGAGAGAATCGTCAATGGTAGTTCGGAACCACTTAACATCTGCATCGGTATTATTCTGCATAACTTTGCTGACATACTCTTCCGCATCTGCTTCGCCGTTGCGATTATCGTCGTTCACCGCTTCAACCCAATACCATAGAGTCAATTCTTCAGGACCTCCCACAGCATCTTCCACCTTCACCTGAATCAGGTGCTCATCATCTGCTGCCTCATACTCTCCTTCCATAGGTAGGGAAGTGATGAAGCGAGGTGGGGTAGCATCGATCTTGAACGTTCTGCGCCAACTCTCATTGGTGGGCATTACCATCGTTGCATCGCGTTCGTTGTAGGTCTGAACCTCAAATTCCACCCCTTCCTCAATGTCTACGTTTGGCATTTCCACATTGATGTAGAAAGTTCCATTCTGATTGGTAGTATCCCTCCATGCAGAATCCACGTAGCCATTTCGAGAGATTCGCATATCGAAGGCGTTGTCCTTGGGAGTATCCATGGTGTTTAGGAACCACAACTGCCCTTGGAAGTGTAATTCTTCACCAGCTGCAACCCACATTCCATCAGGGACATCCTCCCATGTTTTTGCACCTTCATTATCTCTGACCATCATCCATCCAAGACCATATGATTGGTTCACAATCAATGATTCTTCAGCGTCGAGGAACACTGCTTCATGGTCTGTACTATCGATGCAATTAGTTCTGAAACGGACACTATTTTGTTCTGGCATGTTGGATGTGACCTTGAACTTCCATTCTATCTCCAAAATCCCATTATTCTCTGTCCAAGTAGAAGAAGGATCTACCGAAATCCATGATTCAGGGTCATTTTCCGTGGGTGCAGCGTCGCCAAACATCCAAGTCAATGTCGGAGCCGAACCCGCTGGTGAGGCGAGGAACCTCAGGCTGGCTTCAGCGATTCCGCTGGCATCTTCCCCAATTACGTGCCTTGTAGTAACAGTATATGCTTCATTACGCTCATGTAAAATCTCACTAGCATTGACATCAATGGCGAGGTTTACAGTTTGCATGATATAAGTCACTGCGAAACTTTCGATAATCATGATACCGGAACTCGCTGATGAAATATCGACAGGGATACTTACCGTCCCACTACCCGTATTCGGAATCAAGGTGTTGAAGGCGTTGACAAGGGCGGCACCAGAAGCAGTAGTAGTTCCCAAAAAGGTCCCCGTCCGACTCCATTCGTTACTCCCGTCACCTCCTACATCGAGCGCCACATTCTGCGGAGCATTGGTGTAGAATGTTATGTTGATATCCTGTAAAGTCGGAGATGCAGTATTGCTTGAACCTGAATATAACCTAACATAGACGTAAACGTAGGAAGATGCCGAAGAAACTGTTTTCGTTGCACCATTATCGCTGGCAGACCAAGTTTTGGTTCCTGAAGTTTGCACTTCTACCGACATTGAAGAACCGCTGGGTGTGGTAGCATTCCAATCGATTTTGACCGCCACAGGTTTGAGAGTGTTGTAATTCGACCTGATGTAGAAGTATCCGTTATTGACATATGAAACCGTATAACCAAGCACCAAGAAATCGAGAATGGGAGTTTCAGTCGTAGTACCATTGAGGTAGGCCCGCCACTTCAATTGATTTCCAGGATTTGTGAAAGTTGCCGTTGCTGTTGGAGTCACCTTCTTCCAAACCGTTCCTCCATCGACACTCACTTCGTATTCGATACTAGTATTGTCGGGTATCCAACCTACTGCTGCATCAAGGTCGAGTTCACTTATCGTACGAGATAATGTCGTGGTGGCTCCGGTGACCACAGACGAAGATGATGTTGGAGTTCTAAGATCGGTTGGGGTTCCGGAACCGCTGAACAAGATATCTCTCGAATGAGCGCTGCATGAGGAAGAATAGAAGCAAGTGTAAGCAATGGTTCCATCGCCGAAGTCCGAGAGTCCATAATGGCCCTTTTGACTAAGAGTTTGAGTTCCAATCCTCTGGGTCCATAATCCATCAAAGTGGAAATGATGGTGCGTTGAATATGATGACTGATATGAGTTAACGGTCACTCTTGGCTCAGAAACCACCAAACCTGCTGGCGTACCAGAAAAGTCGGTATTTGGCCCCAAAAGATAGGTGCTGTTGGCGGTACGGGGATTACTCTTGTCAACCTCCCAAAGATAATGATTGTAATTCGGGAACTGACTTTGATAAATATACAGCCACATCTTACCTGTTGACTCATCGATATCTATTCCGCCAATCATATTTGGATAATTCAAGACCCATTGCTGTTGACAAGTCCAAGTGCTTCCGCTGATTGTCCATTTCAGAATTGCATAATAATTGTAGGAAACTGACCAAACAGTGTTCTCTCCATCCATTACCATATCGTGAGTATAACGAAGATAGTTCGAACTGCAGGTTCCAAAATTAATGGTGGCAGCACCAACGTAAGAACCGGTGCTGGCATTCCAACGGTAGATATTCTGGAAATAATACGAATTGGTCGAAGTACTCATCAAAACATGATATTGATCACCCACTTTGACTACACTACCCGGGTATGACCAAGATCCTCCTGAAACTGAATCACTGGTAGGGGTACTTGAGGAACCGATGAAGCCCTGATTACCATTAGCGATGAATTGACCAGTCGTATTGTGGTGTCCCGTATTGCTCGCAACATCGCTTACTGAATTCAGGTAAACATCCTCAGATGTAGGTTGCCCCTGAAGTTGCACTGCGTTGTTCTTTACCTCAACACTGGTGCGATATCCATAAGCCATTCCTGGAGGAACTCCAGACCACGAACTTGTGCCTTTACCGCCAAAATCAGTATTGCTAGTAAGATTGCTCCACTGCGAACTAGAAGGGTCTCCTTTGATATTGAATTCAGCCTCAGTCACTTCGGCGCCTACTGGAATATCAATGGTTCCAGCAGAAGCATTCCCTTGCGATTGGAAGGTCTGTGTGTACGAGGTGGTACCATCGCTGAATTGGGTCTCAGTTGTTGCTGCAGCAACGAGAGGTGAGAGTGAAGAAAACAAGAACAACAAGACTAGACCAAAGCCGGCGCGCATGGTATCACCTATGTGGCCCTACTCAGTCAACCATTTCAAACATGCCCCGAACGGTCACCGCCCCTATGGGGCGGAATTACCTATCGGCTACTCCTTTCGCACAACCATTGATGAACACCAACGCTTCGTGACAGTCAGAGGCGTTGGTATGGCTGGACGAGCATCGAAGAAAGAGGGTTTTCTCAAGAACTGGTGGAAAAGCAAGCAAGATGCACATCTGCGCATCCTTTCTACAGTCTTCCTGAGTTGTATTGCAATCATCATTTCATGCATCATCCAATTAGCAATTCTAAGAGGTTCGCCAGCCTGGGATGATTATACTACTGCATCCTGGGTTCTGCTGCTAATTGCTGGCCTAGTAGCCATCTGGATTGGTCCTGAATTCATTCATTATGTGGGACAATTCAACCTCTTGAACGATGTATTGGCTACGACCGCGCGTTCAGAAGTCAGTCGTCGTCGTTCCGAAGCTCAAGAAGCTGCTCGCCTCTTGGGAACCAAACACATGGAACGTTTGAATGAACATTTGGTAGAAGTCGGACTCAAGCGAGCCAAGAAAAAAAGTTGAGGAATGGCGATGCGCTGGACCCTATTGCGAGAAATCATTCTCGCGGTCAGTATGATTTCACTGATCATTCTTTCATTATGGGCAGTGACTGGACAACTTCCCCCTCTAGTCGTTGTTGAATCGGATTCCATGGTTCATAATGCAGATTCTGGAGAAGTCGGTTCTATCGATGCCGGAGACCTAGTTCTTGTCCACTCCCCCGAAAGTTCTGACGTCATAACCTACGCCGAAGCAACTGAACCATTCAATCCGCATTATCGCTATGCAAGTCATGGAATGGAAGGAGATGTTATCATCTACAATAAAAATGGAAAAGAAGGAACTCCAATCATTCATCGCGCCATCCTTGAAGCAGTGCCCGCAGAAACCAGTTCGCTGACCGCTAACGGCACTTGTGAAGGTGAAGCAGTTCATGACAAGGCGCTAGGAATCTGCATTCACACTTGGGACGTACCTGGAACTAGTCTGCGCAACGTGACCAGTATTGATTGGCAATTCGATGGAATGATGACTGGATATTTCGACTGCAAGAGAGATACGAATTTCAATCACGGTGAAGTGGGTTTGGAACCATTTCTCAAAATTGAATCATGGAAGCCACAAGCAGCCGGTTTCCTAACTCTTGGAGACAACAACAAATGTTCGATAGATCAAGGATGGTCCGCTTCCAGAGGCGGCGTTCAAGGTGCAAGCGGCTTATTCGATTCCGATGGCACCCCGGTAGGTCCGGCCTCTTCTTCACATCTTGTTGGAATTGCTGGTGCGGAGATNCCGTGGCTGGGAACTGTCAAGTTAATGTTGGCAGGGGGNGATTCGCCGGGAACAGAGCAGGTNCCTAATGCAACTTGGGGTTGGTTATTCCTTAGCATTGCAACGGTTCTGGCGATACCTATAGCCATTGAACCGTTGTTGAATCGCTTCATCAAAGGGTCCCCTGAGGTCGCTGAATTTGAGTTAGAAAGGAAGCAAATGCAAGCCTAAGCAGTTTCTTCCTCGAATGCCCTACCGCCGAGTTCATCTTCTGCTCTACTAAGTCTGGCCTCCATCTCTTCATAGGCCTCATTCAATTTCTCGATGCTCGCTTGATCCAACATTCTTGAGACCGCGTCACGATGCCTTTTGACCGCTTTCAGACGCTTTGTCCTATCTCGGTGCCTATCTGGTTCTCCGCGCATACTCATCAACCACTCTTCCAGCATTGAAGAGAGTGCGTCATGAGACCTCATCATTGGAGACAAAGTCACATCCTGCCTTCTGAATCGCACCTTGATGGAACCATCTGCCATCCGATTAGCCTGGACAGAACCAGGGTTCCATTCGTTGACTCTTATCAAAATCTGGCGTTCATTAGAGAACTCACCTGAATCATTCTCCAACAAAAGTGCTACGACAACCATATTGGAAAATTTCAGCATTACTTCATGGCGCCTATCTATGCTTGACCAAAGGAAGATTTCCATAGGGGCTTCACCCCATGTGCGCATCGACCAATCATCGATGGCGTCTTCATCGAAATCTCCGTCCACGAATATCGCTCTGCCTCTTGACATATCATTCATCCGTTGCTCAGTTCTGAGGCGGTGGGCTCAAAAGAGAGGGGTATAGAGTTCCATAACGGAGGGGGTCGCGCGTCACTACATTCTACCTTCGGCCTTCACTCCAAAGAATTGGAAGAACATCTCTCCAGTTCAGGTTGGAGTCCAACACCCATTCAATCTACATCGGTTGAAACATTGAGTAAAGGCAACGATGGCCTACTTGTTGCAGCGACAGGATCGGGCAAAACCATGGCTGCAGTACTGCCACTACTAGACCGATGTTTGAAAGAAGGTTGGCAGGGACTGTCAATTCTCTACATCACTCCGTTGAGAGCATTGAACAGGGATGTTGACCGACGCTTACACAATGTTGCCAGCAGCGTCGGGCTTAGCGTAGGTCTCAGGCATGGCGATACCACACAATCAGATAGACAGAAGCAAGTTCGCAATCCTCCCACAGTATTAGTGACAACTCCAGAGACGTTCCAGGTCATGTTTTCTGGACATCGCCTTGTCAGTATGTTGCAGAATGTCAAAGCAGTCGTCATCGATGAAGTCCACGACCTTTCAGCAAGTGAACGTGGATGGCAGTTGAGTCTAGGCCTTGCAAGACTCGAGAGACTTAGCGGAACTCAAGTTCAGAAGGTTGGCCTATCAGCAACAGTTGGTAACCCCACAAAGGTGGCAGAATGGATATCTCCACAGTGTATACCCATCGTTGTTGAGGGGGATAGGCGAACTGAAATTGAAGTGCAATCCGCACAAAGTGACGCATTGGATGAAGCTGCTGGCTTTGAATTGGGATTATCGCCCAGAGCACACGCATCTCTCAGAATACTTGGCGATCGAATTTCCGAGAAATCTCCGTGTCTCGTATTCGTTAATTCCCGCAATGCTGCAGAGACAGTTGCTCAAAGATTGCAGACCATCTCTCCGCATTTACGCATAGGCGTGCATCATGGGAGCTTAGCAAGTGAAACGCGCAGGGCGATGGAAGATGACCTTCGGAAACGAGAACTGAACGCACTGATTTGTACCAGTAGTCTAGAACTGGGTATCGATGTCGGCAGCATTGCACATGTCATACAGATGCGTAGTCCGCGTTCAGTGGACCGTATGCTACAGAGAGTTGGTAGAGCCGAACACCATCTAGCGGGAGTTGGAAGAGGTAGGGTTATTTCTTGGGAAGCCGATGATATTGCCGAATCAGCAGTAATTGCCAGAAGAGCCTTACAAGGAGATATCGAAGATATCGAATGGCGAAGAAGGCCATACTCCGTGGTTGCCAATCAACTCGTACAGATGGCAAGATGCTGGGGCGTGGTTGCTATCGACGAAGCGACCTCGATTATCGCCGAATCTCATCAATTCGAAGATTGGAGCAGAGAAGACACCATCGAAGTCGCTCGCATACTGGAGGATAATTGGTTGCTCAATCTATCTGAACAAGCAGAACATCGACCTTGGTGGACTTGGAACAAAGTACTGTGGCAAGAATCTCTTTTGCTCTGCAAAGATCGTAATTTACCCGACGAGCCTCCTCGTCCTGCCAAAGGAGAAACTTCTGCTCCAATAGGTTTTGAAGAATTGAAAATGCCAATTCCTGCAAGATATTCCAAAGGTTGGTTCAGCGGTGGAAGTCGTACTTGGGAATATGCTCGCAATCACCTTTCAATGATTCCAGACAACCAATCGTATCGCGTCAGAGATGCAGTCACAAGAAGGTCCCTAGGGTCCGTAGACGAAGCCTTCGTCCTATCGCTAGACTCGGGAGGTGATGACGAAGATGGTAGACGTCGACACTTTGTCATGGCAGGAAGGACATGGCAAGTCATCGATGCTGACCCCGAGCAGGAAGAACTGCTTGTCTCTCCAATCAGCGATCAGGGAACTGCACCGGTATGGTCTGGAGAGTTACCCCCTACCCCTGCTGCAGTCGCCAGAGAAGTGGGTAGACTTCGCCATCTCTTGGCAGCTGACGTTGAAGCCGTTGAACCCTCGGAAAACGAATTCGACCAATACGCAACCTTTTGTCAAGAAAATCTCGATGTCTCGGATTATCCCCTCGATGATGTATCCCGCGCGTTGCTGTTGGAAAATGTCCTCAGTCACCTCGACAGTGCTGGCACCTTACCCACCGATCGTTGTATCACGATTGAATCCAGAGATGAGGCCATAGTGGTCAATTCTTGTCATGGCAGTCGAATAAACGAAGCCATCGCTCATCTATTGCAGGCTTTGGCTTCAATGAAATCGGGAAAAATGGGCAGAATCTTGGTCGAAGCAACCCGAATCACCTTGCAGATGGGTGGATTATCCAGCGAAGAAGTTCTCCAGTGGCTGAATGATACTCCGCCCGATGCTGTCGAAGGAATTCTATCCGTCACCCTCCCAAATTCAAGACAAGTTCGCTGGCGTTTTGCCGAGGTTGCCAAGGTGTTCGGAATCCTACGCAAGGGAGTTGATCCTCGAAAAATCAACCTGCGCGCATTATTACGTCGTTACAAAGGAACGGTTGTAATGCAGGAAGTATTGGGTAGATTATTCCATGAAAGAATGGATGTCGAAGGTGCAGCAGACCTTCTGCGCAGTATTCAATCGGGCCAAACCGATGTAAGAATAACTCCGCCTGGCACATTGGGAATTTCAGCCAAGGGAGAAAGGGATCTATTGATGCCTAATTGGTCAAATGTGCAAGTAAGGGAACGACTGGAATCTCGCTTGATAAATGAAAGAGCAGTTCTCTGTTGTTTACGATGTCGCACAATCAAATCATTCAGAGTTGCACGTTTCGAACGTTTGGAGTTATCTTGTGCAAGTTGTCGTGGTAGCATGTTCGCATGTGCCCGAGAAGGACTGAAGGATCTGCTTGAGAAAACCGTGGCTTCCAAGGAGAAGGCTGACATCGACCGAATGAATCGCTGCGCTGAAGCAATCAAGCGTAGAGGGATTGAAGCAGTGCTATGCTTGATGGGACGAGGCATAGGTGAGACCACCACTACACGTTTGTTACGAAGTGTTGCACCAGGAGATCGTCAAGGCCTATTAGAGGCGATTCATCTGGCGGAAGTGAACTATGCTAGAACTAGGCGATTCTGGTAATTGAAGAAATTAATTTACTAATTGAAAAATCATTGTTAAAATAATCTTCATTTACACCTTATTGAATCAATATTCACAACCTATCAGAATCAGAAATGCAGGAGGTCCCGATTAGATTGAGCGGTGAGTTACAGAAGATTCGGTAAACATACTACTGGCGATCTCAAAATCTTCTTGCCAACGTTCTGGAATCTCACAATCCGCAGGGTAAACTATCTCCTTTACACCCGATTGAATCAGTGAACGTGCACATCTAGAACAAGGTGGCCAAGTAACATAAGCAATGCAATTTTTTAGTGAAATACCAATACGTGCTGCATGCATAATTGCATTTTCTTCAGCATGACAAATCATTGGATATTTCTTTTCACGATCATTGAGTCTATCAGCAGAATCTTCAATCCCACGGGGAAATCCATTGAAACCTGTTGAACGCACCTCTCTATCTTCACCAACCACAACACAACCTACTTTGGTTGAAGGATCTTTGGACCATTCAGAAATGTGTCGAGCAAGTTCCAGAAAACGAAAATCCCATTTTGAACTCATTATTTCACCTCTATTCTCTCAAATTGTGGAGTTATCTATTTCCAGCACTCCAACATTCTACGCGAACATCTTCTCGATGATAAGTTGTCTTAGAAGAGAGATAGGTTCTCATCACTGTCAATACCCATCGCTCTTATCAGGTCTCCTTGAAGATATAGTGACCCACAACTGATGATGAAATCGCCCTTAACTTGCAACAAAGCCTCACTCGGATCCTTGATTACTCTTCCAAATCCAATAGATTCTGCATCGACCGCAGGATAGCGCCCACTCGGAGATTCAGTACAGACTACATCCAATGGAGGATAATTACTAATCAATTCCTCCAGCGGCGCTAACATCGCATCAAGATATTTCTGTGGAGAGCAACCGAATATCAAACTCCATTTACGCCCAGCTACTACATCCTCCAAGGACTTGCATAGCCTTTGCATAGCGCTCGGGTTGTGTGCCGAATCCAAGAGATATTCTCGCTTCTCAAACTCAACGGTTTGCATTCTCGCAGGCCAACGAACATTTGCCTCAGCCTCGCTGACCAATTCAGCTGCCTCATCAATTCCTGCAGCACGTAAAATCGACCTTGCTAGATGCGCAGCCTCTGCGCGGAAACCTTTGTTTTCAACCGAAACCCACTCTACATCATATCTAGTTTCGATTTCCAATACTCCCTCCTCAAGTCGCTTCATTACCAAAGGTGGGCCATCATCGGCAATGGCTGCTTTCTCCAAAGCGATATCCACTATGTTATCTCCTAGGATTTCTGTATGTTCCAGTGATATCGAAGTTACCAAACATGCAATCGCATTGCAGGTACGCGTCGCATCAAGCCTACCTCCTAAACCGGTCTCCACAACCATGATTTCTACTTCATGCTGTTCGAACAGCAAACACGCTGCAAGCCAAGTCACTTCAAACATGGTCAAATCCATCTCAAGTTCTCTGATTCGCACAAGTACTTCATCCAATTCGGCGGCGGAAACAGGCACTCCATCGATACGAACTCTCTCTTCCACCCTTGCCAAATGCGGGGAGGTGAAAGTGCCTGTTCTTCTACCAGAGAGAATCAATGCTCCACTGATGATTGCACAAGCAGTTCCCTTGCCATTACTACCGGCGACATGGATTGCTGGGGCGCATGATTGAGGTTGTCCAAGTCTCTCCAATGCTGCTCGTGTATTCTCTAGTCCGAGGGACATACCGCGAGCGCGCAATTCCTGTAGCCAATCGCGCACCATACTAGGCCACAGCCGGCCTTTCACCTTCAGTTCTCGCATAGCCATGCTTTGCATGGCTGCATAGAAGTCATCAAAGGTGGGTCTTGGCTGGGCATAGGCATGTCAGGGGAAGGTGCAAGCCCCAACAAGGATTCCGTAAAGAGTAAGTCGGAGTTTCAATATGCCCTTGAAGCAATGAAAGAGCAATGGGCTTCAATGCTGGGAATGGCGGCCATGTTCGTGGTCACCATAGGCCTAGGAATGCTGCTGCAACCTTTCTACAATCAATCCGATGAATTGCGGGCTTTCGGCAAGGAAGGAGCCAGTCAAGGCCGTTGGATTTTGCTAGAATTGGCGATGATTTTCGTTTTCACCGCCATCATTATCTGGTTGGCTAAGAAAAAGAAGGAATGGATCATCAAAGGTGGAATCTTGGTCATCCTTTGGTTGGCCCTAATCTATGCAACAGTTCCTCTAGCTCATTTGGTTCTAGCCCCTGACATGGGCCCCGATCCATTTGTGCTCGAAAATGTGCAGGACACTTCTGATGACGAATTCTTGTTCCATCTCGGAACCTCTGGATACATGATGTATGGCATTGAACCTGCCATCAATGCTAGCGGTGAGCAAGTCAAAACCGATGACAACGTTACCCTGTACAACCATACCCTGAAAGCCACCGAAGATGGAAATGATTGGACGTGGTCAACTCAACACGCCGAAACAAAATCCAACCTCCGCGTTACTCAACAAGATGACATCTACGTTATTTCTGATGGCTCCACACTGTGGGTTCTCGATCATCATGGCCAACAATTGGATTCTGATAACTGCATACGAGCCACCAACCCTGCTGCATGTACTCTAAGTTTCAACCACATTGTGGATGAAGAGAATCGAACATATTCGATAACACATGAGCCGAGAATGGTCAGATTCCACACCAACAAAGCTCTCGGTAATGCTACTGGGGAAGGACCTGCTGTAAACGATGGCCAATGGGCTTTGGGCGAAGACATGAACCTCGCAAACGGCCAGTTGATGTCAGTAATGGTTTCTCCTGGCAAATTATTGACAGTTGATTATGGATATGCTACATTGATGGTGGTTCCTGAAGAAAATACTGCAACACCTGGGGAAGGCGGTAGAGGGCCGTCTCAAATGGTGGAAGAAATCTGGAACTATTCAGTAGTAGGAAATACCAACTTCACGGCTGTAGAATGGGGAGTCTCGCCTTGGGCTGAAAACAACCTATCCGATCATGATGGCCCTATGATGTTGCTACTCGGAACTGAAAATGGAGAAGTCATGGCCTGGAATTTCGACCTTGAAAATGACGTAGTTGAAGCGGAAGATAGGATATTACTCTCGGGTTCCAACGCTTTTGCTGGATCTATTGATGCGATTCGATTAGGAGATTACGGTGACGGTGGTTGGAATGATTTGTTCATCGCTGAAGGAGGTTTCATTCACATGCTACACGGTAGTAATCTTGTTGATTATATCCAGATTGAATACGAGGGCGCCGTAGAAGCAATTGTGGTAGAAGGAAATGATGAGGGGGCGCTAGTTTCATGGTACCAAGATGGTAATTGGAGCTCAGGCCAAATAACCAACGATATGTTAAGCCAAACTGGCATTCAGTTAGATTCCCTCTCTTCTTTGGTCGGACTCATAGTCTCTACAGTACTGATGATATGGTTGATTTGGAGACCTGAATGGTATGTAGTCAACACAACTGGAATCTTGGTTGGTTCGGGCGTAGTAGTAATGCTAGGAGTCGCCTTTGTTCCTTGGTTGGTTATCATCTTCATGATTCTTGCAGCGATTTACGACCACTGGGCAGTTCACAAATCCAAACACATGTTAGATCTAGCCGATACAATGATTGGACTAAATTTACCGATATTATTAGTCGCACCGCAAGAGAAAGGTTTCTCGATGCTCGATGATAAGGAAGAGGAGCAGCCGCAAGATGACGAATCCGAAGATGAGTCTGAGGCAAAGGAAGACGGAGAAGCAAAAGAATCCTCTGAAAAGAAGGAGGAGGGGTTCAGGGCCAAAGCCATCGCTGCTGAACAAGCTCGCGTAGAAAAGAAAGCTCCGCCAAAGAATACTGGTGCTGAAGCCATGTTCATGGGTCTTGGAGACATCATCTTCCCAGGGATGCTGGTCATTTCAGCGATGACATATCTTGCTCCAATAGGAGGTCAAGCCGCGGCAACTTGGGTTGCTATCGGAATCATCATCGGGGGATTGATTGGATACATGATATTGATGACTAGAGTAGCACTTGGTATTCCTCAAGCAGGTTTACCCTTACTCAATGGCGGTAGTATTCTGGCTTACATCATATTCTCCGTTGCATTCGTTGGATGGAAGGCTTTGGAATTCAATATCACATTATGAGGTGGAATCATGCTCGATATGAACACATTCAGGGAAAATACGGACCTGATTCGAGCCGACCATGACAAGCGCGGCTTAGCGCATGATTCCATAGATGAAGTGCTGAGGCTCGATGAAGAATGGAAGGATGCTCTGCATGAACAAAGTCAGGCGAGGCGCCAACGCAATGTTGCTGCCAAGGCCATCGCTGAAGCCAAGAAGAGTGGAGATCAGCAAGAAGTGGATCGTGTGATGTCGCAAGTAAAGGACCTTGGAGCCTTGGTTGATTCATTGGATGAAAAGGCGAATGCCCTTTTGCAGCAGCGCGATGAACTACGAATGCGAATCCCCAACATCCTGCACCCAGAAGTACCCGTCGGAGAGGACGAAGGTGGAAATACACAACATTCCCTACACGGGAACAAACCTGAATTCGATTTTGATCCACGCACACATAACGAATTGATCGAGATGAACAAGTGGGTTGAACTTGAACGAGCAGCTAAAATTGCGGGCAGCCGCTTCTACTTCCTCAAAGGAGATCTTGCTCGTCTAGAATTGGCCATGCAGAATTATGCAGTAGATTTCCTTTGCAAACGCAGCTTTACCTTCGTACAACCACCTGTAATGATGAACCGAACAGCATACGAAGGAGTTACTGATTTGGAGGATTTCGAGACCGTTATGTACGGCGTAGAACCAGACAAGTTGTACATGATAGCCACCAGTGAACATCCCTTGACTGCTATGTACATGGATGAAGTCATCGAACCTTCTTTGCTCCCAATAAGGATGGTCGGCCTATCTCCCTGTTTCCGACGAGAAGTAGGAGCACATGGATTATCGGACAGGGGAATCTGGAGAGTCCACCAATTTACCAAGGTCGAACAGATAATCATCTCTCACCCAGATGAATCGTGGCAATTGCACGAAGAACTATTGCAGAACTGTATCGATATGTGGAACGAACTTGGATTNCACCATGAAGTGGTNAACATNTGCACCGGAGATATGGGTACAGTCGCCGCGCGTAAATATGACATCGAGGCTTGGTTGCCAGGTGCTGAAGCATTCAAGGAAGTTGTCTCCTGTTCAAATTGCACCGATTATCAAGCCAATCGCTTGCGAATGCGCTATCGAACCGCCGATGGTAATGCTGCAGTACACACCCTCAATTCAACTGCAGTTNCAACTTCAAGAGCATTAGTAGCTATNATGGAGCAGAATCAACTCGATGATGGAAGAGTNCGAGTTCCTGAAGTCNTAATTNCATANATGGGCAAGGATATATTATCNCCTTCACCCTATTAGGAAGACTATTCAGTCCAAATGATTACAACACTAGTTGTATNCAACGANGCATGTGCCCCCTAGGGGCATCCGGTGTTNATTTGTCTTCCAATCAAGNTAACAAGGTTCTNCGTACCTTTGACGTGTTCATGTCGATGAACGGACTGAGGTATGATACTGGTAAGTGGTTGATACCTTGGATTCCCTTGCTCGCCCTTTCACTATGGATAAGCACTTCAGCACTGAAACATGGNTTTCTGATGGAGTTTGCANTCNTCTCATGGNTCGTCTATTACTTCGGCCAGACCATTATGCTCGGCACTCCAATCAAGAGGTGGATGATCGACAAGATGGGCGAAGATAATGCATGGGGNTTCTTCCANATGTATGCTGGCTGNAATTANTTCAACATAGGTTCNGGAATTACCGCAGCTGCAATCTATCAACAAGATGCATTTGCCCTATCGACAAATCTGGNNTGGGGCATTGCAGNTATCCTGTTTCTAATNGGATTTGGATGCAAGTTCTGGGCCACATGGTTGGTGGGTTCAGACGTATACTACTACAAGGATNTGTTTTACGAAAAATCTCATGGTGAATGGTGCGATAAAGGCATCTACAAATGGTTTAGAAACCCAATGTACGGTATTGGCTACCTGCATAGTTACAGTCTAGCAATAATCTTTGGAAGTTACTGGGGATTGGCTTATGCTGCATCTTGTCACGTTGGCATCTACATATTCCACATGATTGTGGAAGTCCCCTTCATCAAGCGAACATACTTGACTTCCGAAGCTTGATCAAAGGGACTGTGCACCAGATTTGATCGCTTCAACAACACTTGGGTCAGCCAAGGTCGAAATATCTCCAAGGGCATCTGGTTCTCCTTCTGCAACCTTACGCAGAATCCTTCTCATGACCTTGCCACTTCTAGTCTTGGGTAATCCTGGTACGTGTTGGAAGAGGTCAATCTTAGCATGTGCCCCGATTTGTTTACGGCACAATTGATTCAATTCTGTAGCAAAATCAAGGCTCCATTCCTTTCCNGGTTGAAGTACGATATAGGAGTAGACTCCTGAACCTTTGATTGGATGTGGGAAGCCAACCACTCCAGCCTCAGCAACGGAATCGTGACTGACGAGAACTGATTCAAATTCAGCAGTTCCCATCCTATGGCCTGATACGTTGATGACGTCATCGACCCTGCCGGTTATCCAATAATATCCTCGGCCATCTCTTCTGCAACCATCTCCAGTGAAATATAGTCCGGGGAAGTGTTCGAAATAAGTCGAGACAAAACGTGGGTGATCNCCCCATACAGTTCTCGCTTGACCAGGCCATGGGCGTTCGATACACAATAATCCCTCTCCTTCTCCCTCGATTCTATTTCCATCTGCATCGTTCAACAAAGGAAGAATACCCGGCATTGGCAGAGTTGCTGAACCACCAATCGTTGGAGTCGCAGGAGCGATGGGGGTTATGCAGATNCCACCAGTTTCGGTCTGCCACCAAGTATCGACGATGTTGCATCTTCCACTGCCTACCACGTCATAATACCAATCCCAAGCATCGGGGTTAATCGGCTCACCTACAGTTCCAAGAACTCGCAAGGAGGATCTATCGTGAGCATTCACGAAACCATCGCCTTGAGCTGCGAGTGCCCGAATAGCGGTTGGTGCGGTATAGAAGATAGTGATTCCATGCCTAGCCACCATGTCCCAATAACGCCCAGCATTCGGATAGGTTGGAATCGATTCAAACATCAAGGAAGTTGCGCCATTGGCAAGTGGCCCGTAAACGATGTACGAATGTCCCGTAATCCAACCAACATCTGCAACGCATGCATAGACGTCGTCTTCCCTAAGGTCGAAGACTGTTTGATGGGTATAACTCGTGTAGGTTATGTAGCCACCACAAGTATGTACCAAGCCCTTGGGTTTGCCAGTTGAACCAGAGGTGTAGAGAATGAACAACGGGTCCTCAGCAGCGCATTCTGTAGCTTCGCAATCCGCAGATTGACTCGGTACGATATCTTGCCACCAAACATCCCTATCCGTATGCCATCCGACATCTCCNCCAGTTCGTCGATAAACCAATACTTTCTGCACAGGTGTCTCACCNTGCAAAGCTTCGTCGCAAACATCCTTGAGAGGTATCTTTCGACCACCTCTCAACCCTTCATCTTGAGTAATGATGACTTTNGAATCGCAGTCCAGAACTCTATCTCTGAGNGATTCTGCNGAGAATCCGCCGAATACCACCGAATGAATAGCCCCTATTCTCGCACAAGCAAGCATNGCCATCGCCGCTTCNGGCACCATNCCCATGTAGATGATNACGCGNTCACCTTTCTNNACTCCCAGTTCCTTCAGAGCATTGGCAGCCCTGCATACCTCTGCATGCAATTCGGAGTAAGTNATNCGCCTNCAATCGTTCGGTTCATCTCCTTCCCANAATATCGCAANCTTNTCGGCTCTTTGCTCAAGGTTGCTATCTAGACATGATTCAGTGACATTNAANCTCCCATCNCTAAACCATGANAGNGGGCCATCNGGTATCTCTGCNAATGAACCTTGCAAACCGATGCTCGGCTCCTTTCTCCAAGCGATTCTGTTTCNAGTCACATCGAGCCAAAANGCATCAGTATCACTAGCNGCTTTGTCATACATCTGCCGATATGCCGACATATCTGAGATAGGGTTTGGACTTCCTTCCGCAACTCTGTCCGGTACTTCGCGCAGTGGTTCCATGATTACGGATAACGGCTGNTGATGAAGAAGTTTATTCTATGGCATCCACAACTATCAAAACCGCACCTTGGTCAACCCTATCCCCGATATTGCATAGTAGATTCTCAATCGTTCCATCGCTTGGAGAGACGATTTTGTGTTCCATCTTCATGGCTTCCATCAACAATAGAGGCTGTCCAGAAGAAACCAATTCTCCAGGAGTGACCATAATGTCGAGAATAGTGCCTGGCATAGGCGCTACAAGACTGCCATCACTGATTTGCGAATCATCAGTGCCGGCTTCCAAAATCATCACTCTATGTGTACGGTCCTGATGGTGTACCCACCACTCATCACCAACCTTGCACAATTTCGCCCGACTTCCATCTGACAAGGTGACTTGTTGAACCCCAACCTTTGCTGAAAGGTGGGACACGATATTCTCATCATCTCTTACCAACGAATCTATCGCTAGGCCTGCTTCACTAGAGGATAGCGCTATTTGCCACCTCTGCCCATTCAGGTCCTGGAATTCGTATCGCATCATCTCACCTCAGGGCAAATGCCTCCCAATACTGATGAAGGGATTCAACGGGTCATGCCTCAATGGCTCACCATCCTCGCCACTAGATATGGTTGAACTCAACCTTTGCATTCCACTTGCTTCAGCGCTGGCCGCTGCCAACACCACTTCCGCCCCAGTCGCTATGTTACTCCACCCATCTGGCCAATTCAATTCGATGAAATCGGTACTAGTTTTAGCCGACAGATATTCCGGGTGGCTAATCAAATCTTGTAAGAAATCAATATTGGTCGTACAACCCAGAATTACATATTCGGACAATGCTCTAGCTAATCTCCTGATGGCTGCCTTACGATCCGCAGCATGAACCACCAATTTGGCCAACATCGGATCATATGCTGGAGTTACCTGATCGCCCTGTCTTATTCCAGAATCGATTCGAATACCCGGACCGGTCGGAGCCTGATACAAAACCAAAGGTCCAATTGCAGGTAGAAATCCAGAGGCTGGGTCTTCTGCATAGATTCTGACTTCAATAGCATGACCATTGATTCTGATGTCACTCTGTGAACGGTCCAATGGTAAACCAGCGGCAATTCGGAATTGTTCGAAAACAAGATCGACTCCTGTTACTGCTTCGGTTATCGGATGCTCCACCTGAATGCGAGTATTCATCTCAAGAAAATGGAATGTACCATGCGAAGTTACCAAGAATTCTACTGTTCCTGCCCCTTCGTAAGAGACTGCTTTAGCAGCGTTTACCGCAGCAGCCCCCATCTGTGAACGTAAAGCCGCTGAGACNACAGGGCTTGGNGCTTCCTCNAGTACCTTCTGATGNCGCCTTTGAACACTNCATTCCCTCTCAGCCAAATGAATNACATTNCCAAGNGANTCNGCAAGNATCTGAATCTCGATATGNCTCGATGATGTNAGCATCTTCTCGATGTANACCCGTCCATCNCCGAAAGCCGACTCCGCTTCTCNTCNTGCAGCCTGAGCNGCACTTCTAACCTCNGAGAAATCTGAAACCATTCGCATACCCTTTCCGCCACCNCCNGCGCTGGCTTTGATCATCAATGGNAATCCAACTCTTTGCGATGCTTCGTGAATGGCNGACAANGCAGANTCAGCATCCAATTCATCGATTTCNTCTCCCGGNATAACTGGGACGCCTGCTTGTCGCATCAACCGNCTNGCNGTCATCTTNTCNCCCATCGACTCAATCGCTTGAGCAGGNGGGCCTATCCAAATCANTCCGGCTTCTTGTACTGCTNTAGNGAAATCNGCGCGCTCTGAAAGNAANCCGAAACCNGGGTGGATTGCNTGCGCTCCNTTTTCCAAAGCCACTTTGATGATNAGTTCAACATTCAGATAGGTGGANGCGAGNTNNNCNCCAGGTAACATCACCGATTCATCAGACATTTCAACAAACAAGGATTCTGCATCGTCCTCAGCATANATTGCTAAACTNCTCAGACCNGCTTCCTTGCATGCTCTGATGATACGGCAAGCNATTTCNCCNCTGTTGGCNATNAGAANCTTGGNGAATGNNCGANTAGCACCATTCATCCATCGTCGNTCCATCTNAATACCTCAATCAAGTTCACTCTTCCAGTTGGCATCTCTACCTTCCAAGAATGAGCTCAGGCCTTCTTGCCCTTCATCTCCCCCNCGCATTCTACTGGTGAAATCAAGNGTCCATTGGCGTAATTCCTCGTCGCTNCCTGTCCAACGATCAAATCCTAGNGCCAATTCCTTGGCGCTACTAACNGCTATNGGGCCTGTAGTCATGACTTCTGCGATCATTTCATCCACCTTGCNTGCAGCATCTTCTGCNGATTCTACAACNTGCTCAATCATTCCNACCCTCAAGGCTTCATCGGCTTCAATCCTACTAGCCTGCATNGCTAACCTGCGAAAACATGCACTTCCAACGCGACGGTACACGTAAGGCCCGATTACCGCAGGAAGAATCCCAAGTTTACCTTCAGACAACGCGATTCGTGTTCCTTGTAGAGCAATGACATGGTCCATACAGGCAATCAATCCTGCTCCACCACCGAGGGCAACGCCTTGAATCGAGCCGATAGTGAAGCAAGGGTGCGACCACAAGCCGTTGAACAAGGCATCCAACCTACGAGAGTCTTCGCGGTTTTGTTCAGGTGTTTTCGCACCAGCATCACGCATCATGTTGATGTCAGCACCGGCACAAAAATGCTTACCATCGCCGCTAATTGTCAAGATTCTGAAGTATGGAGTACCATCCTCATCTCTCAGTACTCCCTTTCTAGCAACCGAGTTTTCTGCACTCCAATTGAATACCTCAATCAACTCAGATATCATCTGTTCATTCATCGCATTGTACTTGTCTTCTCTAGAGAGTCTGATGCGGCAACACGCACCATCGATATCCACGCTTATCAGGGTGGTCTTAGGGGCTTCATTCATTTCCGTCACCTTCTAATTGAAAAAATCAAATCTGCAATTGTAATTNACATCCTAAATACGCCGTAATCCGTATCNGGNANCGGAGCNTTNAGACTCGCCGCTATACACAACCCTAGAACATCNCTNGTATCTCTAGGATCAATNATGCCATCATCCCACAATCTAGCGGTNGAATGGTACGGAGANCCTTCTCTATCGTACTTATTTAGAATCGGTGCTCTGAACTCTTCTAATTCCTGTCCAAACATGGCATCTTTGCCTTCTCTGGACCTTTGATCCTGTTTCACCGTGGTCAATACATCTGCTGCTTGAGGNCCTCCCATAACCGAAATACGAGAATTTGGCCACATGAAAAGGAATCTTGGGTCATACGCTCTTCCACACATTCCATAGTTTCCCGCTCCATGACTACCTCCAATGATGACGGTGAATTTTGGAACAGGTACACAAGACACTGCAGTAACCAACTTTGCGCCATCTTTGGCGATACCTCCGGCCTCATATCTGCGTCCGACCATGAAACCGGTGATATTCTGCAAAAACACCAGTGGAATCCCTCTTTGTCCACAGAGTTCTACGAAGTGAGCTCCTTTGAGGCTGGATTCACTGAATAGGATTCCATTATTGGCAACGATTCCAACAGGGTGCCCGTGAATTCTAGCAAATCCACATACCAATGTAGTTCCATATCTGGCTTTGAATTCGTGGAAACGTGATGCATCAACGATTCGAGCGATTACCTCTCTGACATCGTAGGGGGTGCGGTTGTCCTCGGGGACTATACCTAGCAATTCTTCAGGATTAAAAGCAGGTTCTTCAGGAGCACTACGGTCAATTCTGGTCTTTTGTTTTGGATTCAGGTTCTCGATGACATTCCTTACCAAGTGAAGAGCTTGATTCTCATCTTCTGCATAATGATCTGCCACTCCAGATTCCACAGTGTGGACCTCTGCCCCACCTAAATCTTCAGCACTCACTTCTTCTCCTGTAGCAGCTTTGACTAGAGGAGGTCCGGCAAGAAAGATGGTTCCGTTTCCCTTGACGATAATTGACTCATCCGACATGGCTGGAACATAAGCACCACCTGCAGTACAGGAACCTAGTACCGCTGCCACCTGTGGTATCCCCTTACCACTCAACATTGCTTGATTACGGAAGATGCGGCCAAAATGTCCCTTGTCTGGAAAAACCTCGTCCTGTAGTGGCAAGAATGCGCCACCTGAATCTACTAGATAGACGCATGGAAGATGATTTTCCTCAGCGATTTCCTGTGCCCTAATGTGCTTCTTGACCGTGATTGGATAGTATGAACCACCCTTGACAGTGGCATCATTGGCTACGAACATGCATTCTCTTCCATGCACCATCCCAATACCGGTCACAATTCCGGCGCTGTGCGCTTTGCCATCATACAGACCATTGGCTGCTAAAGTTGACAACTCAAGGAAAGCGGTTCCTGCGTCGATGATTCTGTCGATTCGCTCGCGCGGTAGTAATTTGCCGCGACTACGATGCCTCGCCTCATATTTTCCACCGCCACCCATACGCGCAGTCTTCAAGTTCCCATCTAATTCCTCAAGCAAAGCCAAATTATGGCGCTTTCTTGCTTCAAAATCGGGAGACGAAGTATCAACTCGAGTCGATAGTCGGTCCATATCTTCCCCTCTTGTGGCTAGGGACTTCGCGTCTGGCCTTGAAGCATATGGTCGCAAGGCCCGCAATTCTAGACGCCGAGTACCAATCGCCCGAGGTCGCGAAGACCTGGCGCTAACCCAACGATCAACAATGCTAGAACCACCAATAATCGGAGGTGTCTATGGCGATATTCAATGCGAATTTGTGTGAATAACCAAACCAAAGCGCCTGTCAGGAGAAGTTTGGTGACAAAGAACAACCAAGCCCCAGCACCACCGGTCAACGCAGCGCCCCATTCAATGACTTCTGCACTCACTACATGCTTCTCGCTGTAGCCAAAGAAATCTATGCCCACCCAAGTTGCTAGGCCGTCGCATAACTGCCCAAAAGCGAATGTCAAAACCAAGGGGCTAGCCAACAAAGCCATTCTTGCATCCAATTCGTACTCTTCCTTCTCCACAGGATTCCCTTTCTCCCATTCCTCAAGGCTGATATGAGATGGAATTACACCACTATCATATCCTTTAGCAATCATTCTTGCATTGGCTTCACTACCCATCCTATACAACTGCCAACACAGAATAGTAGGCACACCTAGAATCACAAAAGCGGGCCACCATGTAGGATCATTTCCCGCGTGCCATGGGGTGAATTGGAACTGTAACCACAGACTGATACTCAATACTACGGCACCACTTCCCACTGCAAGAAGGCTGCATTCCATCCCACTACTGCCTTCGTCTTTGGCTAGCCAGCTTGCGACTAATATCGCNGAAATCAGTCCAATAACAGGCCAAAACATACCGATTGACTCATCGGCAGCCAAGGCTGGTGAAAAGAGAAGCAGCCACATAAAGAGAAGGAGGATTATTGCAACGAGGCGTTGTCTTCCGCCAACTGCGGTTGTTTCACCTTTATCGGTAGGTAATCTCTCAGCCCAATGTCCTAAAGCTGCAGTCACAATCACCCAAAAGGCAAGATGAAGATGAATCAATGGAGAGATGAATAGAATCTGGTAGGACTCTGGAAATAATTCGGAATCCTCTAACACCCTCAAGACACTGGCCAATACTACCCATGGAACGAAGGCAATGATGACATTAGCATCTGCAGGAAACCGAGCCTTTCTAAAATAAGCAGAAAGAACTACTGCAAACAGCAACAAAAGACTAGTGAAGAGCAGGGTATTGAACGAGTTGTAGCCTGCATCACCCTCTACAGCATCCTGAGTTATCGGATCCCAAACTGTTGGCTTGAGCAGACCTTCCCAAAACACCGAAGGAATGAGCAAGGAACCCAACAACAGCAACGAAATGACTCCAACCAAGATATATGTCGAATAGGTCTCAAATCGACTGAATTTATCATCGGGTAACGGAGCAGTAAACTGATTCTGTACAATCTCTTCCGACTCTTCATCAGTACTTTCTTCTTCAACAATAGGCGAATCCGAAACCGTCTCCTCGACGGTTTCCTCTTCTAGTGAATCATCCTCTTCCTCGGAAGGTGCATCCTCTTCGGACATCGCTCTCATACCTCCCTGAGATGAGGTGCATCATCACCTTTTGTCTTCAACGAAGTAGGTTTCACTCTTCTTCTGTATCAGCAACTGTTCGCGGTTCATGAACTTCCACAAAAGAGACCTTGCCTACTTCCAAAGCATCTCTGAGTACGGTTACTACGCGGAATTTCATCATCGCTGCATTGGTATCGAATAGCATAGTTTGCGGAACAGTAATCGCTACATCATCGCCATCGAATTCAACTTCGAAATCTTCGTGGCCAGAGTTTGATTTCAACAATGCCAATACCTTCTCTACTCGGTCTTCTACTACCTTGACGATAGTATACTTGTAGCGAAGTGTACGTCCTGCCAATGGATGGTTAAAATCGATACGTGCTCTACCTGCTGCAAACAGAGTGAGGATTCCTGTTCGGCCGCCAATTTCAACTGGAGAGCCAATGGCTAGACTTTGCGGGTCGTTTACTGCACGCATCAACTTGTCCTGATTGATAGTCTCGATCATGGTGGTGTCCTTGTCTCCATATGCCTTGGAAGGCTCAATCTCGATATCATACTCAGTTTCTGCTTCGGCCTCTAACAGGCTGTCCTCGAAACCTTCGATTAACTGACCTGCACCAACTACTGTGACCAAAGGGCTGTAGCCTCTTCCTTCCTGATGCACCTCATGCTCCTTGGCAACCTCTTCAATCGTTGTCTCCAAAAGGTCGCCGGTATCAGCATTGTACAATTCATAATCTACATGGACGATGGTTCCGTTCTCCATTCAAACGCATCCTACCCCTCAAGGGCGACCCGCCGACCCACTCCCCCTTTATCATTGGAACGGAGGTAGGAGAGAACTCAAATCGGCATACCGAGTTGCTGATCACTCTTCCTCTGTCTTTGAAGAAACGCCAGATTGCCAAGTCGCTGAGCCCAATATCAATCCNGCTAGAATCAATGTCCAACCCAACCATACCAAATGACTACCTTTGAGGTCGTGAATAGTCACTCGTATCGAATCAACATCATCCAATCCACCCATCAATGAAGAGGTCATCAATCCCCCCGCTTGGCTTGAATCGAAGATCATCATCAGGTCACCATGCAACCTTGCCTTGCTGTCTATCTCACTTCGCGCGCTGACACGACCGTTTGGTGAGTCGAACCTCAATACTCCTGGTTCCAAAGTAGCCAGAAGTTCGCCCACCTCTCCATCGTCTAGAGTGTGGACATCTACCCTTGCGCCAATGTATCCATCCCCAACGACAAAGCGCTCACTGAATTCTTGATCATCATCAGAGATGATAACTACTTCACGGAATATGTAAGCGTAATCACCTACCACCTTTGCCTCGTCTTTTTCCAAACTATGTCGATGGTCAGCATCACCTCTATCTATCAGCGTGGTAGTGAAAACATGGCCTAGTAGCAACAGAAGAATACCGAGGTGTACGACATGTGCTCCAAGAGTCCGCCAACGATTACTAGACCCCTTGCTTCCTCTCCTTTGCAACCTTTTGCGTAGTGAAGCTATGGCGGTGGAAACCTCGACAAGCATTGCAGGAATTGCCACCATCAATGGTAGAATCAGCAGCCAAGCAACATGTCCCCTGACAAAAGCCCCTGACAAGGCCTCGTTGGGATCCCCTGGTAGGGAATTGTGCGCCATTGCTGCTAATAACAAGGCCAACAACAACACTCCAGCGGCCAGCAATAATTGCTGTTGTTTCTCGACTTTCTTACGCCAGCCAAATATCGTCAAGGCAAGAACCACCAATGAAATCAATACCGAGCCTAACAATTCCTGTGCCTCAAATCTAGGTGAATCGATGCTGGCAAACAATAGCATCCAAGTCAAGAGAATGAATGTAGAACCTAGAGTCGAAGGAGCCATCAAGGCCAATCTTTGAGGATTAGGAGATCCCCTAGGCTCATCTACTTCCTCAGAAAATATCAGCCAAGGTAGCAACACAGCACCCATGCCCACAGCAGCGGCTGAGATTTCGACAACCTGCGCCCATGCAGTGAAAATCCAGAAAAGGATGGGAATTGCAAGCAAAGATCCAGTCTTGTATCCATCTTTCTGTACAATTATTGGCAGGATGATGAGAATTGACAGACTTGCAAGAATAACATCCCCGCAAAGGAATGCGGCCGAAATGGTACCGAATAGAACTAGAAGATTAGGAACTTCTTTCAAACGTTCAAGCAATTCGTGACGATACATCAACAGAGAAAATAGAGGCGAGAAGGCAACGATTGAAACAAACAATCCTGAAACGCTTCCCCACAGAATCTCAGCTACTTGTTCCTCGCCCAAAGGTTGCATCAATAACATCAGAATCGCTGAAAATGGAACAACCATCCATGGTATTGACCAATTAGATGGAAGTGCGTGAGTATCTTCAGCAGAACGTAATTGCTGACGCATTGTCCAAGCCACCCAAGTAGACAAAGGCAAGATAACCAACAAGAGGTAGCCTACAACTTCGACTCCAACCCCAATGTCACCACGAATAAGCATCATTCTACCCCATACATCCTCAGGAACAGAACCACTACCATCTCCAACGAAAGCATGCCTGCTGACCCATACTCCATTGGCTCTAGTAACCAAAGTAGAAAGAATGGCCAAAGCGCCAGGCATCAATCCTGCCAATGCCCACCACTTAGCATCTGTTCTTTGTGGCCGTTGTGGCAAGTGCAGCAATACCACTACTGCTAACCAAGGGAGAAGACTCGCAGTTTCAACGGGATCCCAGGCCCAATAACCACCCCAATCCAGAACAGTATATGCCCATAACCCTCCCAATCCAATACCTAGTGTACCTACAAACATGGTTGGTCGAGCCAATGGTATCAGGCGCTCTGGAAGAGTGTCGATTTCGCTCTCAGGATCGAATAAAGCGGCGAGAACAACACTACTCAAAGCGATGCAAAGAGAGTAGTAAAGGAAAATGATAGGNGGATGAATGACCATCAAATCGGTCTGAAGCAATTCATTCAATTGCGACCTAGGCGCTTTGGGATCTTGGGCCGCATCGAAAGCACCCATACCCCAAGCCAAGAACAACATGAATGTGGTGAAACCATGAAAACAAGCCATGCGTAACCTTCTACTGGATTCAGATTCGCCACCAGTGCCATTTAGGGTAAACATTCCAATTAATGACATACAAGCAGCCCACATCAAGATTGGACCTTCTCGACCTTCCCACAAGGCTGCTAAGCGGTATCTTAGGGGGAGATCTGCGCCTCCGTGTTCCCATACCAGTCGATATGTATAGGCATCTGCCAAGAATAGGAAGGCCATGACAACAAATGGCAAGAACACGAGAATGTGCAAGACATGCTGCAGCCACCTTTTCTGAAGCCTACTCGGTAGGTCAACAGCTAGAGACAATGCTGCTATACAGGCAATTGGAAGACTTGCCCCCCACATGTTGTTCCATCCATCCGTATTGGCTCGGCTTGATAACCTGCTCTACCAGCCGTAGTACTTGGCGCGGCTATATCCAAATGACAGCAGTACGGAGATTACATTTCGCGTCAATAACAAAGGTCTCAGGAAGAGTATCTTCAACCCAACGAACAATTTGGTCAATGGACCCATACCTGCCATTTCCTTTGGTAAACAGCGTCCCATGAATGAAAGATCTGATTGGCTTAAACGGTACAATGCGTTTTTCCCCTTGAGAATCTTGTCATATGGAGGGAATTCCTTCTTCCACAATTCTTCATATCGCTTCAATCTCGCATCTGACAAATCGTTGTCTGAGAGTGCGGAGACTGCAATCTGGGCGGCAAAAAGGCCAGATTTCATCGCTAAATGGGAACCTCCTTCAAACAATGGTGAAGTGAAACCCGCTGCATCTCCAACTAGAATCAAACCATCAGCAGTAGTTTTGTTTCTAGGCCCACTTATCGGGATGGTGCCTCCAAATGGACGAACCTTACGTCCATCTTGGCGCCAAGGAGGGTTGGCCTTTTCCATCTCCTTCAGATATGTATCTTCAATGAATGAATCCAAGTACTTCAATGCGCCTTTCTTCTCAGTGGTTACCAAACCTACGTTGGCTCTGCCTGAGTCTTTTGGAATCATCCAGACATATCCATGCGGTGAATAGTCAGGCCACAGATAGAAATCAAGGTAACCATCATTTTCAATTCCTTCCATCTCATATTGGAACCCTGCGATGACTTCTATGCCTTCATCCATCTGCAATAATTTGGCGGCAACGCCAGAAACTCCCGAGGCGTCGATGACAATTTTTGCACTAATTGGAAACGCGTCTCCTCTACCCTCAATAATCCAATTGGTAAATTGATTTTCTGAATTGTATTCTCGCTGCATCTTCTTCACTTTGTGAGATAATCTCATTCTTGCTCCTGCAGAAACTGCTTCTTCAGCCAACCAGCGCTCAAAGAGGTGTTTTTCGAGAACATAGCCCTCTTCAGAAAGAAGCCGTGCAGTGCCATCAGGAAAAATTACCCTGATACCTTTACACTCTAGAGCAACCACTTCTTTTGGAATTTCTAGGCCAAGATTCTCGACCGCTAGAGATGAGAGACATTCCCCACAGTGTACGGGAGTTCCGATTTCTGCGTGATCCTCTACTAGGATGACATCCAACCCTAATCTGGCCGCATGTAGAGCCGCTGAGCCACCGCCCGGACCTGCACCGATAACTAGAACTTCGCACTCACTCGACATGGTTTCACATAGGGGCAGAAGAGGCTGGCTCATCAATCCAACTACTATGTGAGACTTGAGATGGTGCCTAGACATGGTTTCATATCCTGAAGTCCCGAGGCCTTGTTGTGGCGTGGAGGACACTGTCCCGTTGGCTTGCAGACCTCGAAAGAAGAGGCGAACTGCTGCGCATCAACCGACCAATCAAAGTTGAACTGGAAGCAGGGCTTATCGCTGATCGGTTGGTAAAGCATGGTGGGCCTGCAGTATTATTTGAAAAACCTGAGCTTCCGGATGGTAGCATTTCAGAGATTCCCTTGGCAATGAACCTCTTTGGTACAACAGAACGCACCATACGTGCACTTGGAGTAGAGGAGCCGGATACCATTGGTAAGAGAATGGTTGCATTGATGAAACCGGATATCGGAGCTATCATGAAGCGTCCATGGAAAGGGCTACCATTACTCCAATCTGCACTATCCATGGCGCCTCGAAGAATCAGAAGAGCTGCATGTCAACGTATTGTACACAAGGATCTCGATGTCACAAAATTACCAATCCCTAAGACTTGGCCCCAAGATGGTGGAAGATTCATCACATTACCGCTGGTTGTAACCAAAGATTCTGATTCTGGTGAACACAATCTAGGCATGTACAGAGGGCAGATATTTGGCCCAACTGAAATAGGTTTACATTGGCAAATTCACAAACATGGTGCAGATCACGCAGCTGCACAAGAAGGTAGGATGCCTGTGGCAATCTGTATTGGTGGCCCGCCGGAGTTGATTTTCTCAGCGATCGCACCACTACCCGACAATCTTGAAGAGTACATGTTTGCAGGTTTGTTAGCAAACAGGCGTTTGCGATTAGTTAGAGCCAAGACTCAAGACCTCTTGGTTCCAGCAGAGGCAGACATTGTCATTGAAGGCTACACAATTCCTGGTGAAACACGAACTGAAGGACCGTTTGGAGACCATTTCGGCTATTATTCTCTTGAAGGTGAATTCCCTGTAATGCACGTAACTGCAATCACAACACGCAAGAATGCAGTNCTACCCGCAACTATTGTCGGCCTACCCCCAATGGAAGACGGTTATCTTGGTGAAGCCGTAGGCGACGCATTCCTACCGGTTTTGCGCTTCCAACATCGAGATGTAATCAACATGTTTCTGCCTTTGGAAACTGGATTTCACAACCTGTTGATTCTAGCCTCTAAACAACGATACCCCCGACAAGCGCGAAAAACCGCTCTCGGGTTGCTAGGAGCAGGCCAACTAATGTTCATCAAAGTCGCAGTTGCAGTCGACCCTGAACATCAAGTCAAAGACCTTGAGGCTTTACTGGATGCTTTGGATTCAAAGGTCGATCCCCAACATGATGTGATTACACTCCCAGGCATGGTAGCGGATCAACTNGCACAAGCATCACCATGGGAAAATATTCACAATAAATTGCTCATCGATGCAACAACTCCAGTTTCAAAAGACCCGCTGCATGGTTCTAATCCGCCCATAGGACCTGATGAGAAGATTATTCCATCCGTACTACAACTACCAGCAGTGGAGCAGGCGAGGATGTTGCGTCCAGCAATCTTGTTGGTCACCACCAAGATTGAGGGAGGGCCGCCGCCAGATTCTAACACGGAAAATCCTAATGATGAGGCAGCGAGGCTCCAACGTGAGCAAATATCTCAATTGATTAATTCGATTTGGCAATTAGAAAATACTGAACATTTGAGATGGGTATTTATTACTGACAATGAATTTGATATCCACGCCGATGGCTCCCGTAGACGTCTACTTTGGCAATTATTCTGTAGGTTTGAAGTTAGCAGAGATTTGCACTTCGATTCGCAGAACAAACGCGTGGCATGGGATGCAACCGCACCAATTCCTAGTGAAACAGGCCCCCTACCAGTACGGCGTTGGCCTGCTATGACTTTACATGATTCTGAAGCTGAAAAGAGGATTGACAATATGGCAAAGGAGGAGGGATGGCCTTGGGCCTGAAAGAGATCCTCGGATTCATCAAGATTGAACATACACTATTCAGTCTGCCTTTCGTATTCATCGGGGCCCTACTGGCTGGTGGAGCGACTTGGCAACAACTCGCGTGGATTCTAGTTGCTGCTATAGGTGCAAGAGGACTGGCAATGTCCTTGAACAGAATAATCGACAAAGAAATCGATGCTTCAAACCCCAGAACCGCATCAAGACACTTGCCTAGTGGAATTATGACAATGGCTACTGCTTGGTCATTATCTGCTATCTTTCTGAGCATGCTTCTGATCGGTGCTTGGATGTTGAATGAGGTGGCATTAATGATGGCATGGTTGCCCGTTGCATGTTTCTTCATTTATCCATACATGAAACGAAAGACTTGGGCTTGTCACATCTGGCTTGGCCTTTGCTTGGGGCTTGCCCCAGCGGGTGCTTGGCTCGGTATAGTTGGAGGCGAACTAGGCTGGACATCTATCACTGAAGGGCACTGGTGGCCAGAAATATTCCTCGTTTCAATCGCTGTTGGAATCTGGATTGCTGCATTTGATATCGGATATGCTCTGATGGATATCGATAGTGACAGAGCCAATAATATCCACTCATTTCCCGCTGCATTCGGTCCAGAGACTACAATCAGAACTGGGTTGGTCTTGACCATGGGGTGGGGGGTGTTGCTTCTTTTCGTTAATCAAGAGATTTGGTGGCTTGTAGCAACAGGAGCAAGTGTGACATTGAATCTCCTAGTTTTGAGCAAGGGGTGCAGAAACATGGGCGCTTTCCAAAACAACCTATTTCGCGCCAGCGTTTCGACTGGTTGGTTATTATTGGGCGGATTAGCCTTGGACCTATTCCTTTCGTGAAATTGAAAGGCCGTCTTGGCGACGCAGGAGCATGAACCCCATCGTCAAGTCATTGCTTGAATTCAATGATGCCTTTGAGATACCTGCACTGGATGAACCCGGACTCGGGCCGGATGAATTAATCGAATTGAGAATCAAACTACTTACTGAGGAAGTAGAGGAATATGCAGAGGCCGCCCGCTCAGGTGATTTAGTCGAGGTGCTCGATGCTTTAGCTGATATCGGCTACATCTTGGCTGGTACAATCATCAATCACGGAATGCAGCACATTTACGATGCTGCCTTCGACGAGGTACATCGTTCTAACATGGCAAAACTGGTTGACGGCAAAGTTCTGAGAAGAGAAGATGGTAAGGTTATGAAGCCCGAAGGTTGGACCCCACCCCACCTTGCTCAGTTCCTTGAATAAACAGAAACCAAGGCGGACGGTTTCAAGTCCTCATACTCAATCGCTCGGCTATGGCAGCCCCTCTTGCTCTAGTCACCGGCGGTGGACGAGGTATCGGCGCAGCTGTTTGCGAACGATTGGCTGCTGATGGCTACAGAGTTCTATTGACCTACCATACATCTTCACGTCCAGCAGAGGAAGTTGTTGGCAGGATTCTTGCTTCTGGTTCGGATGCAGTTGCGGTGAAGGTCGACTGCAGCGACATGGGAGAAGTTGCATTGTTAGCAGACCATCCATGGTTCGCCTCTGGTCTTGATGTTCTGGTTCTCAATCATGGCAGATACGACCGAATGGCTGCTGAAGAACTTGATTACGAAAGATTGCGGCGGACTATGTCCACCAATTTTGAAGGGGCATTCATGGTTTGGCGATCAGTGCAAGAATTCCTTTCTGATGATGCAAGAATTGTGGTTATTGGTAGCCAATTAGGGGTTCGAGGTTCGCCACATGGTGCCGATTACTCGGCTAGTAAAGCAGCGTTACATGCTTGGGCACGCAGTCTTGCTCAGGCGGTAGGCCCTAAGGGGCAGAGAGTGAACATCATCGCCCCAGGATACGTGGATACTGATATTCTAGCAGGAGATAGTGCCGAGAAACGAAAGCAAAGAGAATCCGAAGTTCCACTGCAAAGAATCGGTCAACCCGAAGACATTGCCGGGGTCGTCAGTTTCCTCTATTCTACAGATTCTGCCTATGTTAACGGAGCTGTGATTCACGTCAACGGTGGTTTGTTCCTACCCTGATGGTGATGAGATGGATGAACAACCCAGTGATGATCCCTTTGACATAACAAGGGCCCTAGAAGGGGCTGTCAAGGAACGCTTGGACCCAAATGTCTCTAAGTTTGTACTGGATACTGAACTTATACCTGCTGGTGACCAAGAAAGTGCAATTGAATCTTTACAAATTCAATTGGAAAATAATCAGGATAGATGCATCCTGTTAGGAGTAACGGGTTCAGGCAAGACATTTGCCATGGCGCATTTGATTGAAAGGCTGAATATTCCTACCTTAGTTATGAGTCACAACAAGACCTTAGCTAGACAATTGTATCACGAACTAAGTTCACTATTCCCATCAAATGCGATTGAATATTATGTCAGCCATTATGACTACTACCAGCCAGAGGCTTACCTACCAAAAAGAGACTTGTATATCGACAAGGA
>PBHQ01000009.1 GCA_002719475.1 Methanobacteriota archaeon
TATTGCATCACTCTTATGACTGCCTCGCTTCAGCCGCTGCCTACAAGCCGAGATCGCATAGCCCGGTATTGCGGTGGATTCGAAATCCACTGTCCCCTGGACGCGGGAGTTCGAATCTCCCTCTCGGCGCTCCAATTCTACACCCTGTTTTTTACACCAAATTTGTTGACACTAATTGGTTCATAATTGAATTACTAATTGTTCAAAAGGTTACCCTTATTGGTGCTGGGCTTGACCCGAAATTATGGCCGGTGCTCATGATGTCTTTGAAATCGTGGTCACAAGTATGAGAGATGCCTTCCTAGCCGTGACAGTTTTTGTTGCAGCAATGGTACTACTATTCAGTTGGTTGCAGTATGCGACCAGTGGCCGTTTTGTCGAATATATTCGAGAGAAGAAGAAATTACAGCCCGTCATTGGTGCGTTGATGGGATTGACGCCAGGCTGTGGTGGTGCCATTGTCATGATGCCAATGTATGCGCGAGGCTATGTGACTTACGGCACAGTTGTGGCCACATTAATCGCCACACTGGGAGATTCAGCCTTCGTATTGATTGGGGCTGCAGTAACAGATTCTAGCTTCATTGCACCCTTGTTTGCCGTTCACGCCATCTCATTCTTTGTCGGCGTCACTTGGGGCTATTTGGTCGACATGGCGGGGATAACTCCACGTACACCCCTTGGTCGTATTGGCCCTACTATCTCGCAAGAAGAACCCCAAGCCGCACCCGAGGGCGAATCACCACTAGATGATCTTTCACGTGAAGTTCCCGAGGGGATTGGATACAAGATTTTACATCAAGGCTACTTTTTATGGTGGATAATTACCTTATTTGGCCTGATTTTTGCTATTCTATTATTGGTGTGGTCAGGCCAAGACCCGGATTACAGTCTGGAACTCTCTTACAACCCATTAACACTTGATGGTTTTATCACGTGGGTCGGTCTCATTGGAACAACCTCTTCTGTGATTCTCTATGTGGCTCAGAAGAATTGGTTTGCTGATGACACGGAGGCAACCATAGGTGACAAATTGCATTCAAGGCGTGAGACCATGGTGCATGCTGCAAGTGAAACTGCATTCGTTACATTTTGGGTGATGATTGCTTACTTGGCGTTTGAATTCATGTTGCTATTCAGTGGACTTTCCGAACAAGATATGGCCAATTATGGAGACGGGATGATCGCTGTCACGGTTGCAGCTATGATTGGGGTGATTCCAGGTTGTGGACCACAAATCATTGCTATTACTGCATATACGAAGGACATGATTTCATTCCCAGCATTGACTGCTAATGCCATCAGTCAGGACGGAGATGCTTTGTTTCCATTGTTGGTTCGTCACAAAGCTGCTAGTCTTTGGGCAACAGTTCACACTACGATCCCGGCAATTATTGCAGGAATCGTATTGTTTGTCGCTGGTGTAAATTTCTGAGCAGAGGGTGGCGATGAAACCGGCCCACGCAAAGGTATTGTGAAAACCCTTCCAATCCATCCAATTCAATCGGCCTGTTAATTTAGTGATATTCAAATTGCATGATTTAATATGGCCAGTATTCATAGTTCTTAATTAATTGATAGATTTTGGATGTCGATAGAATGTCAATATTCATCAGCGATGAAGCGAAACAGAAATTCCAGAGTTTTTGGTTTGGATTAGCAACTCCAATTCTTATTGGAGGGGGATGCTCTCTTTTTTCATTGGGTGTTTTATCGACTCACGATGGCCCTGTGAGTGAATTCTCCTATGTTGAGTATTTTTTTGCAGTGTTTTGGATACTGGGGCATCTCGTTCTTTGGCCATTGTCAGCATGGTGGTTGTTTCGGCGGGCAAAAAAACTTGAAAATTTACATTTAAAAAGGGGATCTCTGATGTCCATGAGTGTGGCCTTTTTTTGGGTAACTTCCACTATTCTGTTAGGATTAACCCTACACTTTTGAGAGGTGCATAAATGTCATCTGAGATTCCTGAACTTGAAAAGGAGAAAGCAGTAGAAATATGTCATTCTTGTGGTGAACGTCTAAGAGTTTCTTCGACTTATCCTAGAACTGCGCATTGTCCTAATTGTGATCAAAAGTTCCTAGTTGAGGCCTCTATTGGGGGAGCAAATAATGAAGACCATTTAAGAAAAAAAATTTACATACGCCAAGGTTCTTTTTGGCTTGGTTTAGTTATTCCTGTAATACCATCAATCATAATGATGTTTTTTGTTTTAATGACGGGTGATGTAAATGTTTTATTTTATTGGATGTGTTCTCTTTGCCTTTGGCCTATTATTGGATTTGTTATAGGTATGAGTGTAGTTTTTGTTGAAAGTTTCCGTGCTGGGGGGAGAGTTTCTGCGATAATAGGTTTGATCGTTGCTGTTTTAGTTTGGTTATGGGTCTTTAGTTGGCTTCCTGCTGCTCTTCGTCGAAGTCATTCCCGATAATGAAAAAATGACTCCGGGAATCCTTGACACTGGTATTTGGATGGGTTTGGGATACAAGAATCCGTGTTATTGCGCGATTACACCTGCTCCGATAAGCCACAGCAACAACATGAGAATCATCCCCACGGCGAGGGCGTTAAAGACCAACGAAAACACGATGCGAATGCCCTTCTCCTCGGTTCTGTTGTAAGGAAACAGTTTGTTGACTTCTTCCTTTCCACCCTTGATGCCGAACAAGGGTCGGAAAAGAGATGCTCGTCTGGCGATTTCAAAACAAATAACCACGCCCACAAAGACAACGATGGTTCCTATAACCATCGACATGTAGTAGCCCAGACCAATCAAAGCGAACAAAGCAATCGGGAGGAACGTCAGGTGTAGGTGGACAATGTAAGTAGGATATACTGCCTCATTGAGGTAGGCGAGCCACTTGCTGGGTTTGTTGAGGAGTTTGGAAGCCCAACTGAAGACCAAGAGACACCAAAACCATGCATGGAAGGACTGGATTAGAGCAGCGATGGTTGGTTCAAGAGCAAATGCAACGTATCCTTGATCCACCCAACCGCCTTCGTAAATATCAGGTGTTTCGAACATCTCTCCACTCATGAACCAAACAACGGCCAAGATGGGTGTGATGACGGTGACGGGGATTCTGACCTTGTCAATTGCAGGGAAGTAGTCCTCTTTGGCTGCAATCATCAAGTATCCAAACAGGAAGTAAATCATGTAGCGCGGAAATTCCCACCACATCCCTACTTCTCCAAATCCCCACGGCTTGAACAAGATTCCATTTAGGGCGAGGACAAGGGGCGGTAAGAGAAGAAGGCCCATGCCGTGGCGAACTTTCAGTAACGAGCGCGTTGCCTTGATTATTTTCCCGTCGGGGTTGTTGCGTACGTGCGAGAACAGGGGTGTCAAAAGAACGGAGTAAATCAAGAGGTTATAGATGAACCAAAGGTGGCCATACGGCATGTCTTCTGACCCGGGAAAGAGTTTGAAGAGCAGCGATGTTGTCCGCAAAGGATCAAAGATGCCGAAGAAGAGGATGTACGAGCCAAACAAGATAGGAATCCCGAGACGGGAAAAACGCTCTTTGACGTAAACGCCCCATGTTCTCCTTCGAAAAGCGAATGCTGTGCCCATGCCTGAAATGACAAAAAGGGCCGCCAAGCGCCATTGATGCATCACGCCGATGATGAAGAACAATGGAAGATTGAACAGCTCCATGCTACTATCTTCGAGTTCAAGTTCATCTAAGGAAAATACGGCATAATGAAACCAAATAAGCAAACCAAACAGGATAACCCGCAACCAGTCAATATCGTGGCGTCGCATTGGTTTTTTTCCGATTAATTTTTTATTTAACTCATCGCAACTTCCATTATCCAAGCGGTTAGAACCATCAACCAATGAATTCGGATGTGTTAGAAGGTTGTGCAGTGGGTCGATAAAGACGCTAGGTATTAATTTTCAATTTTTTCGATTTGGAAAATCTTCTCTTCGGGGCCCCATGAAACGAGTCCAGGTTCTTTGAAAATGAAATACTTGGTAATGAATTCTTTTCCGAGCTCGGGATGTTCTTCTTCTAGAGTGATGCTGATTCTAGTGCTGTATGTTCCAAGCGAACCTACGCAGCCTTTCCCTATGATTCCATCGACCAAAACGGCATGGGGTTCGGAAAGAACTCTGTTTTCACTATCAAAAGGGGAGTAATCTGACTCCAACTTTAGGTTCTCTTCAGTAGCGGGCACGGTATTGTACTTATTTTCCAATGACATAATAATAGGTCTCATTGGTCTCTTATTAAGTCTGTTAGTAGGATTACTAACGTTCTGGGACTTCATCGTCCTTGCATGACGCCTAGCCTTTCAGCCACGACATCATTCTCACCTGGAGTTCCCATGAAGATGATGATTTCTCCGGCTTTGAGTTTATGTTTGGTACTCGGATTACCCTTGACATCCCACCCTTCGTTTTCGGCATCGCCGTTGTTTTCTTCGGCAACTGCGATAAGCAATGCTCCATCATTTGCGATCATATCCTTGCGGACATCCGACACGGTCATTCCTACTGCAGAAGATTCTGAGGTTACTGTGAACTGTTGGATGTCGCACTCAGATAGTCCTGAGGTCATGGTATCTACCAGCAAAGCAACTTCTGGCTCGAATGCAGCACTTGCGACCAAGCGACCGCCTATCTCGAATGGGGAGGCTACGTAGGTTACTCCTGATGCAGAGAAGGTCTTGCGCAATTCGGGTCTCTGTACGTATACGATGATGCGGACATTTGGATTGTTTGCTCTTACGTTCAGGCTGGATATCAGATTGGTTGTATCTTCAGATGTTGCGATGATTATAGTGTGGGCACTAGTATGATTCACTCTTTCCAAGGCCGGAACTGCGGTTGCATCTCCAACGGTTATGAACAAGTTGTCAGATTCTCCGAGTTCCTTGATCAATGAGATTTCATTTTGATCTTCGCATATCACTGCGACTTGCCTACCTGCTGCAAGTAATTCTGGTATTGCGACTTTCGATATACTGCTCCAGCCACATACTATCACATGGTTTTCCAAATTTGTTCCTGTCATTCCTAGCCACCTTAATCTATTGTAATCCAAAACTGCTGATTGTATTCCCGAGAGCACTATGGCGATGAACACCATGGTGGTCATGATGAACATTCCTGCTGCCAGCCTTCCACCAATCGAGACGGGATAATGATCGCCGTACCCGATGGTCCCCAAGGTTACTGTCGACCACCAAAGGGCATCGTCTGGCCGTTCGATATTCGGCTCTCTTGGACATGTATCGCAACCGTTGAGAACATATTCTTCGCGGGTCATTCCGGCATCTTCCAAAGCTCGTTCGAAATTCCTTCCTTGTGCGGTTTCAAAGCCCCAAACTGCAAATGCAGTTGCTACATACAGAAAGAAGACCACCAGTACGGGACCAGCTATCTTCAGCAGTACAATTTGCCGAATTTTGGCTGTGTCCGAATTGGGAATCACGAAACTCCACAACGGGGTTCATATTTTTGGTTTGGCCTGTTCAAGAGTACAACATCGGTGCAGAATCATCCTTGCCTACATCAGTGAATTCACCAACGACTCCCTTTGTCTCCAGAATTGCTCTATTTGTAGCCATTCTCTCAAGGATAGTTCCGAGTGGCGAAGTATTCAATGAAAACCAATTAGCAATCGTTTGGAATAGGCGGTCCGCTGCTACAGGATCCACGCTCGCTCCAACTGTGGTGGAAATAGCACAAGAGGTGTTGACTCCTAATGCCGGTCCCAAGGATGACAATAGTCCTGCAAGGCCGATAACCCCACCACTGGGTTGATCTCTCCTGATATCGGCTCCATATTCTTCGAGATTCACTCTATTTGCTGAATCTGAACAGACTAAGAATACATCATCTTCTCCTGCTGGGGCGGCCATCCCTGCCAAAACGATGACTTGCTCAACCCCCGCATCTCTTGCTAGACTCAAAATCTCTGTTGCACATTCATGTTGTCCTTCTGGAGTCATCGGCTGTCCTTCAGCAGTTACTACCATTAGCCTATCATCGATTTGATGAAATTCAATACCTGGGGGAATTAGCAATCCATTTTCATCCAGTTTGGCCTGTGGTGGCATTGCTGGATGCAATAATCTCAATATTAACTGGTTTTGATTTGCTTCAATTAATGAATCTACAACTAGTTTGCCAACATTTCCTACTCCTGGCAGAGCAGCTAGCATGATTCGATGTTCTGGTAATCCATCTTGCTCTTCAAACCAGTGATGAATCATCGACATGAAACGCATTGGTTTGTCGACAGGGGATAATGATTCGGGCCTAAACTTGCCTCAAAGTGTTCGGATGTTGAGAATCATTCTTCTTCCGAAACTGGATTTACTGGTTCTGGCAACCCTGCTAACCATTCTTTTCCACCGACATTGATGCGTTGCCTACGTCTTGCAGCTTGATGATCTTCAGGGGACCATTTCATTGGAGCGGCGGCCTGTGCGCGCTGACCACACTTAGGGCATGTAGTGGAAAGACCATGTGCCAAACAAGAGAGGCACCTCTGTAGTTTTTGTCTTACCAAGGAATCACTCCCTAATTGCATCCGCTCTGCCGCCAGATTCCTCAACCAGAGATAAGGTCGCTTCGCAAACAGATTCCCAGGTCGATTCCCCTGTTTTGTAGTCTGGTGCCTTAAGCTCTAAGCGATACTGAGGAGCGCCGTCATAATGACATGTGACGCTGATTTCCTTATCCTCGTCGCTGAATGATTCTGCTGCCAACAAGGCTTTACGAATAACCTCTATACCATCTGGAGTAGGACATTCTAGATTGAATATACCTTTGATATGAATGAACGGAGGGATAATGTTCTCTATTGCAATCTTGATGAATTCATCAATCCAATCTCCTTCAAATCCGGCTTCAGACATTGCCTTCTCATTGATGGCAGATTCCTCAAATGCTGAGTATAGAGTTCCAAATGCATCCGTCAATTCAGCAGTGGTCTCAGCTATACCGTTTTCATCCCAACCGCATTTCTCTCCAAGGACCTTCAACAGTTGATTCGCCCTTTGTTCATTCTTCCATGCCTGCATTGTATCTCTGCGCCTCTCTTCAGAGACGCTCTTGAGAGATAATTCCACACTACGCCCATCTTTTCGGGTTCGCAATACCTTGCAGACAAGCCTTTGTCCTTCGCGAACAAAACCGCGAATATTCTTGACCCAACCACTTGCTACTTCACCGATGAAGATGAATCCTTCAAGTTCGTTATAATTGTCCAGAGTGGTATATGCTCCATTCTGTTTGACACTAGAGACTGTACAGACGACCAATTCACCTTCCTCTGGGAATTCAGTCTCTGCCAATTGTATCCCTCCTTTCACTGGAGGGCTTCAACGATGGTGCATCCGACCAGTTTTGCATTGCCTCCGGCAGGTTGTACCAGTGTGGCTCCACATACTCCACAAGCGATTGTGGTTGTTGCTCTCTTGAAAATGACAACTTCATTGCCGCAATCCCGACATGAAACTTTGAGAAATCCACTTGCCATGATCTTCACTTCACTTGTCTATGAGTTCGAATTTCTTGCTGCGCTGACAAGGTGCATAGTGAGCCTTACCTGTTTCAGTACAGCGGAACAGAATGTTGACGCGCTTGGTTGGCTTTTCCCTACCATCGGGCTTGGGACGTGGGAATCCTCGATATCCAGCAGTGACTCGACGGAATCTGCGCTGACCCCATTTCAATTCGCTGGCTCTTCTCTTCTTCACTCTCTCGACAGTGTGTAGAGTATGCTTGCCAGCCGAGGGGCTGTAGCGTTTAACTTGTCTAGGCATTTTCACCATAATAGCACCCCGAGCGAGCCTCCCACCGAGGTCCGGTATTTATGCATGCCGAATTAACAAGGCTCTGAAAAACGCAGCACTGCGGGCTGTTTATTGGATAATATTCTTCAGCCTTATCCATGCCATTGCTATCATGGAGGGAATGCTTGCGGCGACTTTGCTGTTCTGGCTACCTCTGTTTCTCGTTCCAATAGGCGTAGTTATTGCTCTCTCGAGAAAAGATGGATTACGTCCAATTATCGGCTCGATTATCACTTGTGCATCTGGAACAATGGTCATGTTTTCTTGGTTGACAGTTCCAGAATCAGATTCTTCTGCCGGAGGACATCTGATACTTTCCATTGCGGGACCAACGGTATTGATGGCAGCAGGATGTTTTCTTGCAATTTTTTCAGGTAAGATTCCGGTTCAAAGATTACCGAACTATGCTGGTCCAGTTGGAATATTAATTATTCTCTTGGGTCTAATGTGGCTTGTTATGATGCATTTGAACAATCCCCCGATTTGGAGGCACCAGGTCAACCCATACTGGTTGGTGTGGTGGCCTACATTTCTTCTGTCTGTTTTCCTATTGTCCTCATTCGTCATTGGTGCAATGCTGATGGTTGGTGAAAACAGAACTAAGGAAGCCGGGCTCATGGGGTTCTTCTCATTGCTTTTTTTTGTGGGATTGTTAGTGGTATTACAATTGGATGGAGAGTTAACCGATGCCGAACAGATGCGTACACAATTATGGTTGGCAATAGCCGATTTATGGGGTACGACTCTAGGTATAGTTGCTGCCGTATTGACAGTCGCTTTCGTGGTTGCTCAATATGAAAAGCGATTACCTGAACCAGGGATGGTAGCCGCCCTAGACGATACCGAGAAGGAGCAGATCAAGAATATCATTGAAAAGAATACTCGGGGTGGTGGAGAATGACTCCACTTACTTCCCGTCGCCGATGGCCATTATTGCTGCTGCCGGTGTTGGGTTGCATGGCCTTGCTAATTCTAGTAATCATCCTATTTGGTTTGGGAGACATAGGTGAGAGTTTCAAGCGTTTTGCAAATTCATTGTTGACCAGTTTCACTGTAGCATCTGCTTTACTGGCTGTAGCAATGCTCTTCTATGCTGATTCTAGAGATCGGCCCCTGTCTCCAGTGATGGCGATGTTGGCGATGGCAACTGTTGGTGCAGCATTGACCCTAGGGGTACTTTCTTTCCGAGGAGATTTGTTGTTAGAGAGCAATGGTTCAGCAATGGCGCAGATTCTTTACAATGTGGTACAATTGTTGGTCATTAGCAGTGCTTTGTTTATCGCTTTAGGTTTGGTAATCGGAACCGCATTTGCAATAATTACTAGATTCGATGACCCTCCAATATTTGAGGAAGAATAACGGTAAATCTAGAATTTCCCGTTTCTACCTGCGTCGTTGTCTTCATATACGGGCGGTCGGTCGGCGCCTCGTCTAGAAGGTGATGATGTGAGCAAGGGTACTCCTTCAATGGGTAAGAGGCAGAAGTCCACCCACTTCCGTTGTCGACGTTGTGGACGCCATGCTTATCACAAGAGAAAGTCCGTTTGCGCCTCTTGTGGATTTGGCAAGACCGCTAGGCTGCGTAAGTTCTCTTGGTCCAAGAAGACACACCGCCCTAAGGCCTGATTAGGTATTGTAGGCGTAGTGATCCCCACTCGCCCTTTGTTCCCTGTCTTTTCGACTCTCGGGTTTATTGATTCTGGGGCGCATAGAATCGTGGTCCCGGCGAAATGTGATGTTGGCATCCTTGAGGAATCGATTCATACCCTTTCTCAATTCAAATGGGCCTTCAGCAAATCCATGAATCCCGCCTTCTCCTTCAAAAACTAATAGAGAATCGGAAACGATGTCAATGAAATATACATCATGATCGATAACAAATGCAGCGTTGTTATTTGTTTCCATAGTTTTACGGATTGCTTTAGCTGCTTCCATTCGTGCATTTGCATCTAAGTGAGCACTTGGCTCGTCCAACAGGTAAAGGTCGGCTTCTTTTCCAAGGCAGATTGCTATGGAAACGGCTTGAGCCTCTCCTCCTGATAATGTGTTAACTTGTTTAGCCTTCAAGTCCTCAACTCCTAGTGCACGAATTACATTCACATTGAATTCACCACTGCGCCATTGAGTTCCGATTTCAGAATCTAAGTAAACTTCAACGGTACATTCTATATCAAAATCAATGTGTTGAGGTTTGTAGGAGATAGTTGCATTATCAGTAACCCAACCTGCATCATATTCATATTCACCAGCAAGAATCTCCACCATTGTAGATTTTCCAGTCCCATTGGCTCCAACAACTCCCACCACTTCTGATTCGTGTACTTTACCAACCCCTGATTTAAGTTTGAACTTCCCTAGAGTTTTTTCCAGATCTCCCCATTCAATTACAGGTTTACCAATTTCTGAATGGCGGTAAGTGTTTTTTTGGAATTTGATGGGTTTGTCTCGAATACGAACATTTTGTTCACTGAGGAATCCTTCAAGATAGGCATTGATTGCTAAACGTGTAGTGCGAGCAGGAGTAAATATTCCGAATGCACCTTTTTTCCCATAAACTATGTGCACAAGGTCAGCCAAAACATCGAGTACTGCTAAATCGTGCTCTATGACTATGACTCTAGAATTCTCAGCTAACTCCTGAATGATTCTGACTATGCGCATGCGCTCATGTATGTCAAGATATGATGAGGGTTCATCAAAGAAGTATACGTCTGCATCTTTCATCAATGTGGCGCATATTGCAACTCTTTGTAGCTCTCCTCCAGACAAGTGTTCAAGTTCTCTTTCTAACAGATGCGAGATTCCGAGTTTCTGTACATATTCTTCAAACATATCTTTTTCATTCACTGATTGTAAGAGCATTCCCACCTTTCCTTTAATCGCTTTAGGCAAGTTGTCAACATATTGTGGTTTCAATGCTACCTCAATCTCTTCATCAGTCATACTTATCAAAAAGTCTCTTAGTTCACCTTTTGGTAAAGTTTCAATGGCATCTTCCCACCACAACTCTTGTGCATTGAAGTCTCCAAGATTCGGAATCATTGAACCGTTTAGAATATTGAATGCAGTTGATTTTCCAATTCCATTTGAGCCTAATATTCCGATTACAGAATCTTTTGATGGAGTCGGTAGTCGAAATAAACGAAAACCATTCAAAGAATACCTGTGAATCATATCAGTTTTGAGTTCTGTAGGTAAGTTGATTAGAATTACCGCTCCATCTGGACAATGTTTTGCTCTGATAAGACATGGAGGGCAGGCACTTTCTAAAATCCTGAATTTATCATCTTCCATTTGTATGCATTCTCCACCACATGATCCTGCCCATTTTTTCAGGTAATCATATGCGTCGCTCTTTGGTTTACATTTCTCTTCTATCAGAACAGCTATCCTCATGAGCACCACTTCTGATTACGGCTCTTACCTTTCATTCATCAATCCGCCGGAACTCATCCCTTGTCGATGACGGCTTCTCCATCCCTACTATCCAATAGGACTCTGATTTCTTTGTCGAGAGAAATATGTCTAAGCGGGCCATTCTCAAATTCTGCATCATGCGAGTCCAGCCATTGCCAATCCACATCATCATCCTGTGAGGTAATTGTAAGGTATCCTACGTTGAAGGAAACTATGTTCTGGAAGAAGTGTGAACCTTGGCTTGGCTCGACATGGATATCTCCCATTCGCGCTTCAACAATGGCTTTAGCCCCGCTAATTTGGTCCCAAGATACTGGAATACCAAGGCTAGGATCGGAGGATCCCCAGCGGCCTGGCCCAATCAAAATATACGGCCTATTCTGTTGATTTAGAGTAGCATTTACTCGCTCGATATCCGGAACAATATCTCTAGTACGCATCCTGTTCATCTGACTTGGATTGACATACACTACGTCTCGAATGCCCTCGATGATTCCTGTTCCCAAAGAGAGGCTACTTGCACAGATGATTTGTTCCTTGTCCAGTGATTGAAGGTCCACGTCAATATCGACCCCTATGGAGAGTAAAGGTCGCAACTGTAGTAGTGAAAAACTCCTACGTCCAGTTTCGTTGTCAAAATCAACAGCAAATTCAATTTCGACAGGACAAGACAGGTGCTCTTCGCAAGTCGACAATACATGGTTGAGAATTTCTGGAAGTGGGAAACTCCCTCTCTTCAGCGGTCCGTGAAAAGTCAAGATGCGAGGCCCATCTCTCGCAATACCATCGAAAATGCGGTCGTCAGAAGCAACATATGTCGATGCAATTGTTGCTAGGCGACCGTGCACTTCAGCAGTTGACAACTCTTCATGCGCTAACATTTCTGTAATCTTAACTCCCTTGAAATCTTCTTTAAGTCCCATCTTCAGGGCCCAAAAACTGGTTTGACCTTCATTCAATGCTAAGTTAGAATAGGACAATTGTAAGATTCGTTTGGGGTGAGCGGGAGAAAAACGTAGACATCTACCACCATCTGCCACAGTAAGACCTAGGCCCAGAGCTATTGCTGCAACTCCATCTTCAGATTTGATTGGTGCAACCGGGTAGTGATTGCGGCTTCTAGCAACTCCAGAAATTAGTGGGTAGAACATTCCTTCGTGTTTGCTACCTACCAGTTCTTGAACCACAACTGCCATTCTTTCTTCTTCGATTGAGTTTGGAGTAGCCGCAACATAGGCTTTTGATCTCTTTGAGTAAGTTGATGCAAACACCAATTTTATCGCATCAGACAATTGACTTGCGCGGACATTTGGATCTTCGTGGTCATTAGGAAGGAAGAACGTGTCGTATACTCCTGCGAATGGCTGGTGCAAGGCGTCTTCAAGCAGACTTGATGAACGTACAGCCAAAGGCCAATCTACGATACCTAGAATTCTGCGCAATATTTCTTCTTCTTCCTCAAGAAATTCTCCTGCTAGGAAGGCTGACTGTACCTCATGGTCCTCGTGTTCCTCTGAAGAGAAGTGCTGCAGAGAATTTCTCTCGACAAATTCTTCGAAGACATCAGTTGCAATTACTAGACTCTTTGGCACTACAATATCCACATCAGGAAAACGTTCTGCAATTCCCAAGTCCGGCATCTTGGTGTAGAAGAAGGCAAGTCCTCTACCCTTTCCTCCGAGGGTTCCGCTTCCCAACCTTTGGAATCCTCCAACCTTCTCCAGACCTTTCTCATAATTTCGCACCTGCCTGGCTCTTCTATCGGCAAGGAAATTTTCAATCTCTTGAATGAGGTAATTGCGAATATCTTCATCGTCTGTGAAATCATTTCTTTTACGCGGTCTAATTTTTGCTGCGAGATTGAACTCGGTACGGGTACGCATCCAATGAGAAAAGTGGTTTCTTTCTGCATGATTAACCACCGATTCTATAGGGGCTACTTTCAGTACTTTACGTAACTCACTTAGGTCAGATGCTCTAGCAATTTCTTCCCCATCATTATCGCGAAATATGAAGTCTCCAAAACTCATTTCATGTTTCATGAATTTTTCAATTCCTCGATGTAGTGCATGATCTTCTTTGTGCAGGAATGTGGTTCCAAGTTCTTCTGCCAAAGGTTGTAACTCCAAATTCTTTGATTGGAAGAGGATTGGCATGTGCGGTTGTTTCTTTCTTACTACCTTGACCAAATCAAGCCCCGCATTGTCGAGATATCCATCGGCATTGGGAAATCTTCCATCTGTAATCACGCCGATGATGTTCTTCTCATAACGTTCTAGATGAAGCATTGCTTCTTCGTAATTAGTGGCTAACAATATCTTGGCTCTTGCTCTGAGGCGCAACATCTTTTCTTCTTGATTAGCACCTTTGAACATCAAGTGACTGGTTTGCTCAACAAGCATTCTATAGAGAATTGGTAGGTATGATGAATAGAATCTTCGACTATCTTCCACCAATAGAATGACCTGTACATCTCCATTTGTGACATCATTATGCGCATTCTTCATATCTTCCATCAATTTGCAGATTGCGAGAATAATTCGGCTATCTCCGTGCCAAACGAATGTCCGCTCAATTCCGGCCCCACCCCTTAATGTGGCCAATTCACGCGTATTGTAGGCCAGCAGTACGACTTTGATGCCTGGCTGTAAATCAGCAGCACGTTGTGCGAAATCATGAACCTTCATCGTTCCAATTCTAGCCATTGTAATGATTAGGTCAAAATTCCATGTTCGCAACAAAGTTAGAGCATCTTCTGCATTGGGTGAATGAATGAATCTTGGGGCTTGAGTAAGGTTGAGTTCGTTGTATTCCTTGGCAATTAAGTCCGATAGGTAGCCCGATTCTTCGAGCACATAGTTGTCAAATGGTGAGGCGATAATCAACACGTCTCTGATCTTGAAAGGTGTCAGGCGATGATAGCGCTGCAGGTCGGCTGAACTGTTGTCCACGCTACGATGAGCGGTAGGAGTTGCTTCAATACTGCGGTCTGATAATTGGTTCAGACTTTGGGTAGAATTCCTACTTTGGCTAGCCCGTCCCATAGTGGAGACATGAATCTAGGCAGTATCCTATATCGAATGTAAACTGTTGCTGCGAGGAATAATTTCTGTGGCTTGGATAATCTAACGCGCTCCGTGAACACGTCTCCCTGTCGCTTGACGATGCGATTGAGGATTTTCTCATAGAATGCAATCATCGCTGCGGGAGAATATCTTGCTCTACGGGGCAGTAGAGGTAGCAATTTACGTGCTTCCTTCAGATATGTTCGTGCCCTCTTGGCATATTCTCGAGCATAAGGTTCCCAATGTTTGTTGAGCAAAACTTTGCCTTCTACGAAATTCGCTTCATCGATTTCATTCGAAGATAGTTCTTCAGAAGGAAGGTATACTCTGTCTCTGGCGATATCTTCTCCGATATCCCTGAGTACATTGGTCAATTGCATGAATATGCCCCATGACTCTGCATATCGCTTGGCCCTTTCATCATCGTAACCGTAAATCTCGATACACATAAGACCAACTACACTCGCTACCCTATAGCAGTAGAGATAGAGGTCATCGAAGGTCTTGTAGCGGTTGACGAAGAGGTCCTCTTCCATGCCTGAAATGAGGTCATCGAAGTAAACGCGGTCGATATTGTATCGCTTGACAGTATCCTTTAGTGCCAAGAAAACTGGATCCGTACTGGATAGTTCATTGTAGCAGGTGGAGAGTTTCTTGCGGAAGAAGAACAGCTGCGCCATTTTATTCCTGTAAGCATCTTTGTCAATCACCGTATTCTTGGCATACAATTCCTCAAGGCGAGTTCTGTATGCTTTTGCTTCTGGGTCTTCATTCCCAAGAGAACCAGGGAATCTATCAGCCCAATCTCCATCTGCAATATCGTCTGCTCTACGACAGAATGCATACACAGCACACATAGCCAATCTTTGATCGTCTGGTAGATACTTGAAGGAGTGATGGAAGTTTCCAGCCTCTCTAATTGTCAACTCTTCGCAGTATTTGTACGCTAATTCAGTCAATTCTCCAGGAGGTGGAGACGCCCATATTGGTGCATCTAGATGTTCAAAGGGATCCTTGAGTTCATCTTGAGGTCCTGTGATTCCAATGAAGTTTGCACCTTCTCTTAGTGCCTCCATTGCGGTTATCGATACGGCCTTCACAGCGTCCTTGGTTAGAACCACAGCTGCACGAAGTCTGTCGAGAGCACTCATCCGAGGAACCTGCTCGCTTCGGCGAGTTGGGGCAGCGCCCAAAAGGGGAGTAAGTAACCCCTTGCGATCCCCTCTCTCTAACATCTCAATCGTTCATCCGTACCAGTCCCCCTCTTTCAGGCCACCGGTTATGTGAGTATTTTCTTACTACGCTTGTGGCGTCTTACGGCGCGCTTCCATGCAAGCCATGTTGAGATGAACAATCTGACTTGTTTCAGCTTACTGACACGCGGTCTTTTTGCGAAGGTGTTGTAGTTCTGTTTACGTATTGAACGCAAGACTGCTTCGCCACCCATGGTGAACATCCTTAGGTCCACTGCAAGTCTAGGGTCCACCTTTTCCCATAATTTTCGTCCGTCATCAAACATCTTCTGGGCCCTGTCGACTTGATGCTTGATCAGTGTTCTCCAAGCCTCGTTGACTTCCTTGTTTTGGTACATCTCCAGAGTATAACCGAATTGTTCCATTTCGTCGAGTGGTACATAGATTCTATCCTGCTCTAAATCTCGGGAAACATCCTGCCAATGGTTTGCCAATTGCAAGGCCGTACAAGTGTTGTCGGCCAGTACTCTCATCTCTTCATCATCGTGTCCATAGACATACAGGAATAGGTGTCCAACAGGGTCGGCTGAGTGGATGCAATATTCACGTAATTCTTCCCAGTTATTGTATCGAGTCTTTGTCTGGTCCATCTTGAATGCTTGAATCAAACTAATGAATGGTTCAACAGGAATTGAATGATAAGAGGCAGTTCTTTGCACAGCGGTGAGTATTGGGTGTCTTGGCTTACCACTCCAGTCATTTTCCGCTGCTCTCTTCAAGTCGCTCTCCCATTCGTTCAACAATTGCAGGCGTTGTTCGGGGGGGAATGGTGCGTCATCGCCTAAGTCGTCTCCATATCTACAGAATGCGTAGATATTTTCGATGTGCTGCTTGACTTCGGGGGGAGTAAACCAGTTTGAAACAACGAAGTTCTCATAGTGGCTTCTAGCGATATTTGAGCAGTATTTTTGAGCCTCATCTATTGTTCTATAGGAATCGTATCCAGCTAATTCTACGGCATCTCCTTCGATGCTGTGTTCACCCCACTCGAATTTCTCTGACATTGGATCACCATGCCCTCCATTCGGGATCATTTCTTGCTGGTGGTGGAGGCCAACCTTGCCAGTTCTCATCCGCATCCCAATCCTTTCTCATTAGGTTTGATGCTGCCAATAATCCACTTCTTACTGCACCTTCCATTGTTGATGGCCAACCGGTATCTGTCCATGCTCCTGCGAGATAGATTCCTGATTCTGAGATGGCATCTTGTTTGGGGCGGTTTTTGTTGCTGCCAACAGTAGCTGCAAAAGTCGCTTTCTTTGATTTGATTACTTTGAATGTAGTAGGCTCACACCAAGATTCAGGGTATGTGTTTTTCACAACCTTCACATATTCTTGTCTGAACTGTTCTTTGTTCCAATTTAGGAATTCATCAGCAGCGCTAACAGGAACTGAAATCCATTGTGAATTAGAATCAAGGAAATTTTCATCATCGAGTTCCGCATTTCTGTTGAACAGCATTTGGATTACATTTTGTTCTAAGCAGACTGCGAATGTGAAATCTTCTGGTAATACTGGTTGCGGATGTATTGCATGAATGCCAATTAGGGAGCGGTACTGCAATTCATCCGCCATTTTTGCTATATCTTTGACGTTTTCAGGGGCATTTGAATCATTCAATAACCTAGCAGTTAGATGATGTGGAAGTGCTATAATCACTGAATCACATTCTATCGTTCCCTTGTTAGTTTTCACTCCTTTGCAAACACCATCCCAAATCAGTGATTTAGCTGATTCAGAGGTTCTTACCTCAATCTCGGCTTCTAGCATTGCTTTCTCAAATTGGGGATGTATTGAATCCGACAAATCTGAGGTGAACGCTCCAACGTCAAAGGAATGAGAGTCACTGAATAGACCCTTCTTGAAGAGGAAAGCGGATAGTTTGGTGCTGGCTTCCTCAATTCTTGTATTTAGTGCAGCCAGTACGAAAAAACCCCAGAATCGATCGATCGCTTTCTTGGTTTGTCCCCGCTCTTCAAGCCAAGATTTGAAGTCTATAGAATCAAGCTCTAAAATCTGTTCTTCGTCCATACTTGCTAATTCTTTGATGACCTTTCGCATTGGAACCTTGTCCTTTAGATTGAGAAACGGAAAACCTAGCATCGAACCTAGCATGTGATTCGGTGGCTTCAGTCTACCATCTCTCAATGCAGCGATTCTTCCTTCGGGGATATTCATGAATGGTAATGAGGTTCTGCTTTGTAGTTTGATACTATCATGTGCCTGAGATCTTGCCAGTAGTTGCAGAAAACGTCCGTAAACACGAAAACAAGCATGTTGACAGTTGTCCAAGTCGATTCCTGTTTTAGCGTCCTTGACACTGGAAACTCTTCCTCCTAAGCTATTTCGAGCTTCGATTAGTACTACTTCGTTAGAGGAATCGTCATCGGCCAGAGCCAAAGCAGCGGAAATTCCGGCTAGGCCGCCTCCAATTACAACGATTCTAGGCATCTCTCTCGTTCTTCCGAACCCCCAAGGTGAAACAAATCTTGTCATGCTTTGGGTTTGCTGAGTATGTTTGAAACAGTACAAATTCCCTACTTCAGAGATGGTCTTGCGTAGCAAGCGTTTTACAAGGGCCTAATGCAGCGAGGTTCAGGGTTGGGGTATGCATTGCACATCATGTTCTGCTGAAATCCCTGATGACAGCATATTCTGTACTGAGTGTGGCTCGCGTCAAGATTTGTCCAAAGCTAGCATGCCAACGCAGACCGGGTTGTCCGGTGCAGAGGTCTCTGGAGGGCGCGGTTTTGGTGTTGTCAGCGGGGAGGCGATTCGTCAACAGAGAGAGCAGGGGCAGCAGTCTGGCCTTCCTTCTGAATTGATGAGTCAGATTTCGCAACAGAATCTGCAACAGTCAGTAGATCAGGGTTTGCCATCTGCTGCTGAGCCAATCGGCGGAGGGCTTCCGGCTTCCATTCTAGATCAGATGTCTGCCCAGCCACTTCCATTCGATCAACCGGTTGCGAATGTTCCGGGTATCGATCCTAATCTCCCGATAGACCCGAATTTCCCGTTGCAAGAACCCAATGCTGCCTCACTTCCTGCTATGGGATTCGGTGACCCAGGTCTTACTCCTGAATCTTTACAATCAACTCTCAACCCGTCTGTTAGTCCAACGGATGAGATGGTAAACAGGTTGAGTGAGGCAGAGAAGGAAGTGAAGAATCAGCGGCGTAGTCAATGGCTACAGATGAATCAGGAATCGGCCTCTTCGGTACTTGCTCAGATTAGTGGGGAACTGCCTTCACATCTTCAGGCTGAAAAGAGCAAGGCTGAAGAATTCCTCAAAGATGCTATAGGAAAAGAGGATGATAAGAAGGGTCCTGATTCTAATCTGCTTCGCCGCATGGCAGAAGTTTCAGTTCGCAGAGTGGCTCGTAAGCGAGGTGTTGCGGTTGAAACGCCTCAGTCGCGTTCTGCTGATGACATGTTGACTGTGAATGTCACATATGTTGATGATGGTCGGGTTCTAGATACTCCACAAGATCTCGCTCAGGCCTTTGAACATGCAATTTCTACAGAGTTGGCGCTAAAGGGTTTGGATATGTCTGCGGAAGTGAATCTTTACCGCTCCAAGGATGGCGAAGTCGAATTGGTGCATGGAGAAGCAGACAGCGGTTCCGTAGAAGAAGAATCGGACGAAGAGATGTTCGCATGTGAGATGTGCGGCGGTTTGGTCAAGGAATCTGATAATGAGTGCCCGCATTGTGGCGCAGTATTCGAGGATGAGGAAGAAGAATCGGGCCCTCCAGGACCCGGTTCACGAGGCGGCCCTAGAGGCCCCGGTGGCCCCTCTCGCGGTGGTCCCCCTGGCGGCGGTCCTTCTCGTGGTGGTCCTCCTGGCGGCAGTCCTTCTCGTGGTGGTCCTCCTGGCGGCGGCCCCTCTCGCGGTGGTCCTTCTCGCGGAGGCCCTCCTGGTGGCGGTTCTTCTCGCGGTGGTCCTCCTGGCGGTGGCCCTTCTCGTGGCGGTCCTCCCGGTGGGCCAAATCGCGGCCCTCCTGGAGGTCCTTCCAAAGCTGGTCCTCCCAAGAGCGGTGGCCCACCCAAGGGTCCACGTAAGGGTCCGCCTCGATGATTAGCGCAGTCCTGATTCTTCAAGGGCCTTGAGTAGTACAGATCCAATCTCACTAGGATCGTTGGCTACGTAGATTCCAGCTTCTTCGAAGGCTTTGATTTTCTCTGCTGCTGTTCCTTTACCGCCAGCGATGATTGCTCCTGCATGTCCCATTCTCTTTCCAGGTGGTGCAGTTGCACCAGCAACGAATCCCACTATCGGCTTGCTGACATTGTTCAAAGCCCAAGCGGCAGCATCTTCTTCTGCGCTACCTCCTATTTCGCCTATCATGACAATCGCTTCGGTTTGGGGGTCATTCTCAAATGCGCTAAGACAATCGATGAAGCCAGTCCCATTTACAGGGTCACCTCCTATTCCTACACAGGTTGATTGTCCCTCTCCAATACTCATTGTCTGGGCAACTGCCTCGTAGGTTAGAGTTCCTGATTTTGAAACAATACCAATTCTTCCCTTGGCATGAATATGTCCTGGCATGATTCCAATCTTTGCTCCACCTTCCTCACCGGGAGTAATTATGCCCGGACAATTAGGTCCAATCAATCGCACTCCAGGCCTATCGTTGACATAATCGACTGCTTTTACCATATCTAGAGTAGGTATTCCTTCTGTAATGCATATCACTACTCCTTCACCTTTGCATCGATCGAAAGCATCTGCAGCCTCCATTATCGCTTCTCCGGCAAACGGTGGAGGGACGTAAATGACACTTGCATCAGCGTTTGTGGCTTCTATTGCTTCGATTACGCTGTTGAAAACGGGTCTGTCATCGAGAACAGTTTGCCCTCCCTTACCTGGAGTAACACCACCTACAATATCGGTGCCGTATTCGACCATTTTCTCAGTGTGGAACAATCCTTGCTTACCGGTGACCCCCTGAACTATGACCTTTGCATTCTCTTCAATCCAGATTGCCATTATTGCTCACCTCCAATGAGTTCGACGATTAGTTTAGCACCTTCAGCAAGTGTTTCAGCAGTATGGATGTTTAGGGTGCTGGAAGCGAGTATCTTTCTTCCTTCCTGATAGTTGGTTCCAGATAACCTGACTACTAATGGAACTTCTAGAGCCAGGGATTCAGTAGCAGCAAGTACACCTCTTGCAATGATATCGCAACGCATGATTCCTCCGAAGATATTGATGAGAATACCCTTGACATTGGGATCACTTAGTATGATGTTGAAAGCAGTCTTTACCTGCTCTTCATTTGCTCCTCCACCTACATCGAGGAAGTTTGCAGGCTCTCCCCCGTACAATTTGATGACATCCATTGTAGCCATGGCTAATCCTGCGCCGTTCACGAGACAACCGATTTCACCATCCAGTTTGACATAGGAAAGTCCAGCCTCATCAGCAAGAATTTCGGTTTCTTCTTCCTCAGATTTATCTCTCATGCCTTCAAATATGTCCTTGTGTCTGAATGAAGCATTCTCATCGAAACTGATCTTGGCATCTAGAGCCAATATCTCTTCATCATTTGTTCTAACCAGTGGATTGATTTCAACCATGGAACAGTCTTTGGAAGTGAAAAGAGAATACAGTGAACGCAACATTCGAGCAAAGGAACGGCCAGCATCTCGGGACAATCCTAGTGATCTAGAAAGTTCAGAAATCTGGAAACCTAGGAGTCCTGCCCCAGGGTCAACCCAAATCTTGTGAATTCTATCAGGAGTTTGCTCAGCAACCTCTTCTATATCCATTCCACCTTCTGTACTAGCCATGATTAGTACCGCTTTCTTCTCGCGGTCAACCAATAGCGCTAGATAGTATTCATGAGCGATATCACAGCCGGATTCGATGTAGATATTCTGCACTAACTTTCCACTTTCCCCCGTCTGTTTGGTGACTAGAATATTACCAAGCATTTTGGATGCGAAGTCTGCTACTTCATTCTGAGAACGCGCTAACTGAACTCCACCTTGGAGCACTAATTCCCCATTATCGGGATTATGTAGACTACCCTTTCCTCGGCCACCTGCATGTATCTGGGACTTGACCGCAACCAAGGGGCTATCCAATTCGTTCCATGCGGATACAGCATCCTCAACATTAGTTGCATGGATGCCTTTCTGAACTGCTATTCCATGCTCATGGAACAGTGCTTTTCCCTGGAATTCGTGAATGTTCAAGATTATCGCCGCCCCTGCCAATCCCATTACCTCCTTGAACATCGCGATGTTGCTGACTGCGTGTCACAAGGGAGATGAACTCGTTGTTGATGGAGTCGTTCATGGGGATGCAGGTTGTGGTTCTTGCCGGGGGCTTTGGAAGTCGTTTGCAACCATGGACCTACACTTTGCCCAAACCCTTGCTTCCTCTATTGGACCGTACACTTGTCGAACAGGTGGTATCAGGTGTGCCCTCTGAATTGATTGATGAAGTAATCATTGCGGCGGGGTACAAGGTTGAGGATTTGAGAGATTATTTTGCTTCTTGTGAATTGGACTATGACGTCAAGATAGTGCCCGAGGATGAACCGATGGGAACTGGAGGGGCATTGAAGAACTGCATGGATCACCTCAGCGGTACCTTTGCTTGCTTCAATGGAGATGTAGTGTCATCCCTCGATTTCTCTTCTATGCTTAGACAACATAAGAACATGAAATGTTTGGGAACTTTGGCTCTTTGGGAAGTTGCCGACCCAACGAGATTTGGAATTGTTGGAATTGACGAATACCAGTTGGTAACTAAATTCAAGGAAAAACCAACACCAGAAGAAGTGTTCAGTAATCTAATCAATGCTGGTTCGTATATCCTTGAAGAAGATGTTTTCGAACTAATGCCGGATGGCAGGTCTAGTCTTGAGAGGGAACTCTTTCCTGTTTTGGCTGAGCAAGGGGCTTTGGGCGGGATGCCATTTGAAGGGTATTTCATCGATGCAGGAACTCCTGAATCATGGAAGAATGCAGTCAAGGCCGCCATCGTTCATGGTCGACACGATGCAGGATTGGTAGACTCATCTTCATGGTTTGCGGATTCACGGGTTATCGATTGCACGCGAAAGGGGTACAACATGTTCGCCAAGGGCTCTGATGTGGCTGATAGTGCAACTATTCATGATTGCACTTTGTTGGAGCAGTCCCGCGTAGCCGATGGCAGTTCCTTGCAGGATTGTTTGTTGGGGATGGCATCGAAGGTAGGTCGCGATTGTCAACTTAGAGGCGTCATCATTGATCATGCGGCAGAGGTTCCTGATGGAACAGTTCAGACAGGTGGCGTCTTCCCTCAGGTTGAATAGTCGGTATCTTTTCGGAGATTCATGNCGAAGGCGAAGATAATTGTCAATTTCAAGACCTATGAATCAGCACATTCAGGCGCTGCGGAGAACCTTGCTGTGGCGATGCAAACCGTAGATGCGGAGTGTGAAGTTGCAGATTTGATTGCTGTAGTNAGCGCATTCGACCTATCNGCCGTTGTTTCTGCTGCACCTGGGCTGCAGGTTTGGGTACAACACCTTGACCCGATAGGATTCGGCTCCAATACTGGATGGTTACATCCTGAAACCGCCATTCAACGAGGTGCAGTTGGTACTCTCATCAATCATGCTGAACACAAAGTATCCGTCGAACATGTAGACTCATTGCTAAATCAGTTGCCTGATGATTTCACAGTATGCGCTTGTGCGGCTNATCTCGATGAGGCGAGGGCTTTGAGTGCACTCTCACCAGACATGGTTGCCGTTGAACCGCCTGAATTGATTGGGGGAGATGTATCAGTTACTAGTGTTGATCCACGCATTGTTAGCGATACTGTGTCGGTAGTCAACTCAATCAATCCCGAGGTAACAACTCTTTGTGGTGCTGGTGTGAAGAATGGTATGGATGTCGCCAAAGCAATCGAATTAGGTACTTCTGGAGTACTGCTTGCTAGCGGAGTTACAAAGGCGCAGGACCCCGAGTCAGTACTCAGAGACTTGGTTTCTTGCCTGTGAATTCAGGATATTGAAGATGCTAAATCAAGCATGTTCCTTTCACTTGCCGATTGTTGCATCTTGGCTCTCTGTAGGTTACTTCCGCCAGGACAGGTGAACCTGTATCCACATGAACGACAGCGCCATGCCTTGTCTGCAAGAGGTATGCGTTCGAGGTTCAGCATCGGCCCTGCTCTATTGGCAAGATATCTAGCTTCTTTGAGATCATGAGAGATTAGTCTTCTCGCCTCTTCTAGCATCTGTTTGTCCGCTGGACGTCTCCATGTCTGCCATCCCTTGTCAGTATGTGAGATTCTAGCGATTTCGTATTCCTTAGGAGAATCGGGTAATGTATTCTCCTGCATTGCCCAATGTATCATTCCTGACAATTCCACCATCCCTGCATCATCTGGCATCGCTCGCCATGAAGCAGCNGAGATACGAATCAACACCCAACGTCGCGGCCCCTTAATGATAAGGTCGGGAGAGAGATATGCTGGTCCGGCATCGGTATGGGTTGTGATGAAAGGATCTAGAGGTTGCCATTCGCCCTGAAATGAACACTTGAGTAATTCTCCCAACAATGGATGACTGTATGCTCTTCGCAGCATCAGGTTACCTTTCTCGATATTCTTCTCTATGCTTTGTTGGCTTAGTTGCTTGAATAACGCGACAGGACGGCGCAATTTTTTCTGCATCCTTCTCATTTCGGATTGTTGGGAATCAATGCTCCTCAGAAAACAGTCTTGTAACTCCTTGCGAGCAACCTCAGGGGTCCAATGAACAGATAGATGAGCCTCAGACAGCCANTTTCTGAGAGTATCTCTAACCGATCTTTGCAATAGTTCTCTTGGTGATGCCCACCTTCCTTGTCTCCATAACCATCTTTGTGGTCTTTCTGTTGAGATTCTACCACCATGCCCCGCAACATATTGCATGATGAATCGTCGAGGACAGGATTGCATCCAACGACTTCTGCTGGAACTCCATATAGGGCTCCAAGNCGTTCTATTGATTGCAGTTCTTTCACTATCTTCTTCCATGAAGCGGAGTAATGACGTCTACCTTGATGAAGACGTTGGTCAGNTGAAGAATCCCATGTCTTGGGCTTTGAAGAAAAGCACTGCAGTGTACCACAATGCGATAGGAATCATCAGGGAACCGAAGATCTTGACCATATCGTCCCTAGCAAACTTTCCGAACATAACCGAAAATTTCCCCCCCATTCCGGCGACTAAGCGGATGACTAGAACTACAGCGCCTGAGCAAATGAAGAAGGCTACAAACAGAAGAATGCCCATAATCAAGCCAAATCCACTGGTAAGCAGGGTGTTTGAGAGGCCTTGTGGAATCAACATCGGATGAAGTATCCAAGAGAACCATGCAACCCACATACCGATTTGAATTTCGATTGCAAATTCTTCTTCTTCCTTCCATTTACGATAAGTTTCAGGTGCAGCCTTGTGGAGGATTTTTGAGATGATTTTCAGTTCGGGTGCAATTCCCCACAATACTGTGGCCACAGCTTGGTATAACAACCAGAATCCCACAAAGAATTGAATTAGATACCATGTTTCTCCTGCTAATCCAGTCATCGCTAGTGCCATCAGAGGTAGTCCCAGGATCATGAATCCAATACCNCCCGTAACCGCTATTCCTCCCCAGTTTCCACCAGGAGGCAATGGGTCCTCTGGCTTCTCCCATTCCTTTCTTGGCAGGGCGATAATCACCAATGGGAATACTGCAGTCCAAATCATAGATAGCAGTAGTTGTGGACTTTGAGAAGAACCAAAAGAGATGTCATCGATTGCATTTTCTACATTTTCGAGAGAACTACTTCCTTCGCTCCACCATGCAATATGCCCCGTGCTGTCGATAAGAATCAGGCCATCAGCCATTCCGGTTGGTAATATTTTGGCAGTTTCAGCGTCATGCTCATCGATCATTATTGGCCATCTTGCATTCACCCTTTGTTGGAGTTCTTCTAGTTCGAATGGTTGTACCTCTTCACCGGTTACCAACATTGCTAAACTGACTCTATCCTCCATCTTATCCATGACCATGTCCAGAACATCGATGTGTTGTCGTTGATTAGGAGAACCTGCTATTGAGATGGCGATTAAAGCCGCTTCTTTACCGTCCAATAATTCATCTAGAGATACTGCTGAACTATTGTTTCCTGCTGCGTTCAATACGAATTGTGGTGCAGGCCATCCCTGTTCAATCGGTTCTGCTTCAGTCGACAAATCTGGCATCTGCATGTTCATTGGAATAAATAGAAGCGACATCAATAGCATGATACCAATCAACGGTGGCGGGTAGAGGATTCCTTGCTTGAGGCCTAAGCCTAGCCAAAGCAACACTATGCCAATGCCAAGNGGTGCTAATATCAGGACCGGNTNCCATCCATCAGAACCTTTCTCATCGTTGACGATATGAACCCAGCCTTTGAAGTGACATTCACCTATCTGCGCGGTATATGGCTGGTCATTGGTCTTCATACAGAATTGCAGAATCCAGTGGCCTTCGTCCAACTTTGGTGTGATATATGTCCAAGATGTTCTATTCTCCTCTACTTTGCGTATCTCTTGAGGATTGTCGATTATCTGTAGAATTGATTCTCGGTCGACAGGTTTGGAATCATCTGGTTCCATCGGCCCCCAGACCTCCATAACAGTACTACGATAACCTTGCAAGGCCCAAGGCCCAAGCGCAACCATGTCAACATGAGTGAAACCTAAATCATCACTGATGATTCTAACATCTGGATTCATCCATTGCCCTTCAAAGACTAAGCCTCCATCTTCGGCGACACCTGCCCACCAAAGTTTGGCTGCAANAGGACAGTCATGCATCACTCTCAAGGTGGCTACAATTTTATCTCCGGGGTTCATCCTCATGTCTATTTCAGTTCTAGGGAATGTGAAGTTGTGAGCNTTGATAATCGAAGTTTCAGTGATAAATTGTGAATTGCTTTCCAGTTGATGTAAGTCTTGTCCGACCTGTATATCGAGGAACATCTGAGTTTGCCTTGCTGATGTAGCACAGTTAATCAATACAGAATCTGATGCTGTGGCATGAATGTAAGCCGACATATTGAGTGTCAAGTTGGTCGCTTCCTGAACTGGTTGAGATTCTATGGAATCGAAAACAATCTGCGGGACTGCTGCTTGATTGATAACGTGGCTTCCACCAGCATTGGTNTTGAAAGGATGAATGTCAGAGAGGTTGGCGTTATTTTGTTCGGTTCCCGAAAAGAACAATCTATGTTTCTGTGGAATGTTCCATTCCTGTTCTCCATCTTGCCATATCTTCTTCTCGATTTGAGCGTTGGCTGAGAGCGAAGAGAGTACCAAAGTTAGTGTCAGTAACAGGAGAAGGGCGGCCTTGCTACCTCTGCCTGCGGCCCCTGCCATGGTGCGAGCGTAAAGCCCGACATTGAACAATCCTGCGCTTCTACAAACTCTTTCTTCTGCGTCATCATAAAAAGTAAATCTAGCCTGTGTAGCCTTTACAGGCGAAGNATGGGGATGGCGATGACAAACAAGAAGGCTTTCGTTGGTGGGTTGGTATTCACTCTTTTAGGAGCCTCACTTCTTCTGTATGTAATGCATGATGAATCTTGGATGACTATTTCCGCTTCTTATGAATCACCTGAGGATTCTGATATCAATTACAAGGATGCAGGATCAGCTTTGAAATTTGGTTTNTACCAGATTGAAGTAAGCAGTTGGGGTGAAGAATGCAATCTTTCAGAATGTATGGATATGACCTATTCAGAAGCAGTCGAATACACTACTTTGACCNAGGTATGTGGAGANGATGGAGACCCGAGTGACTTTGAAGAGGCCATGTGCGAGATTCCCGAGGTCGCAGAAGCTGAAGATTCCGGAGATTTGGGACATTGGTTATTTATCTCGGCAATTTGCTTGAGTTTCATCGCAATGATTCTTGCTATAGTTGGTATTCCNGGATACATGAATGGATGGGTTCCTTTACTTCTCAATGCGATTTCAACTCTAGTTATAGTAGCAGGAGCAGTAGTCTGGCTGGTCGCATTCCCTGATTTGAATGCTGCAACAGGAATTGAAGAAGGTGATGACCGATTCAGTCCATCATATGGATTCTATCTGTCTATTGTTTCTGCACCATTCATCTTCATTGGTGGAATTGTCTGGGGAGGGATAGATGGTTTCAATCTCGAAGGTAGTGAGGATGATTGGGATGAAGATGAGGAAGATTGGCAAGATGCGGTCATGAATTCTAAAGAGGAATCCTCTGATTGGAGGAGACAGGAAGTACCGGTTTCTTATGGTACTGAGGCACATCATCAATATCAACAGGATATGATGCAGCAATATGAGTATCAAGATCAATCATATCATCACAGACAGTCATACGATTCGCAGCCGAATTGGCAGAGGTCTGCTCCAAGGCCTGCCCCACGTTCAGCACCGCTATCGGGTCCTCCACAATCAGGTCCTCCTCAGAGTGGTCCTCCACAATCAGGTCCTCCTCAGAGTGGGCCGCCNCAATCNGGTCCTCCACAATCAGGTCCTCCTCAGAGTGGGCCGCCGCAATCGGGNCCCCCACAAACAGGACCTCCTCAGAGTGGGCCACCCGGGTCTCAAGCAGGACAAAGAATGGGTCCACCTGGCTCAACCTATGGTCAGCAGCGCGCTCCCAAAGTACGCAAGGCTGCAGCTCCTGCACCTGCTCAAGAAACTCCAGTTGTCTCACCTGTTCAGCCATCTGTGCCAGNAGCACCTCCATCTCCGACAGTTGTACCAGCGNCACCAGCGGCNCCGCCTGCTGCTCCACCAGCGGCCCCAACTCCCTATGCTGCACCAATGCCAGCAGCCCCNCCAGCAGTAACNCCTGCACCTCCAGCNGCGGCTCCAACTCCGCCAGCAACTCCTGTTGCTCCNCCTCAACCTGTAGCGCCAGTAGCCCCGTCCCAAGAGCAGTTACAACAGTATATTGCTCCTCATCAGNTGNCTGTTGCACAGAGCAGTTTCCCGCCCCCAGATGTAAGTGGAACCGTTAGGCCAGATGGCTGGGAGATACTTGAGTGGCCAAGCGGCTCAGGAAAATGGTTCTGGAAGAATCAGAACACGGGCCAATGGTCTGTATGGACCTGATCTTCAGGGAAGCAATGGCAATGTCAAGACTAAGATTGCCATAACGACTACACCCATTGCTATGGATGCTGCATTAACTTGATTCTTGGTCATTAGTCCTCGATTTTCATAGTGGGCTCCAAGTATGCTATCCATTTGGCAACCAAGCCAACCTATGATTGTCGTAATCAAGGCTAGAATCATTCCTCCATTCCAGTCTCCAGCAGCCATGGCACCGAAGAATCCCAATTCAGACATGTTTCCAGTTGCAGGAACCCAACCTACTACAAGAGCGACGAAACTAATCAATGCTGAACCCCCTAGAGCNGCCCATTGTCCCATTATTGAGGTNCCACCATTGGTTCCAGGAGGAACCATCATTCCGTTGCGAATCAGTCTGACCCGAGGNTCAAGACAACCGAATTCACTAGCCCATGTATCGGCTGCAGCGACAGCGACAGCAGCGACGAATAACCAGTAGAATAGGGTCCATTCCTGAAGAGCGAAAGCGAACAGAGCAACCAATCCTGGTAGCATCCCATTTGCTGCGACATTAATCCAACCTCTNCCGCCATCCTTGGATTCACACATGCCTAATTCTTTCTTTTGTTCCCAACCCCATTTGGTTGCGATATGGCTGGTTCCGAGGAAGACTAGTAGNATAGCGAGCCATGACCAATGCCCCATTACTCCTACTACAACACCAAGAATACCTGCGGCTAGAATACCCAATCCATCCAGAGCCCTGAATATCTGTCCAGCGATTAAGAGGGCTGCTATGACACATATGCTGATGACCACATTGGTGGGGTCTAATCCCCCAATTACCTCAGTCGACATGCTCCTTCCTCCATCCTCGGAATCAGTGCTTGTTGAAGTCATTGTCTATTGTACAAGGTACTGAATGCAATGATTCGAGAATTCTTCTTCCTGCCCATAACAAGGCAGAAACCATGACGATAATCCATGCCAGCATGACTAGCACTGCCCCTACTTCTCCCAATATTGGCTCAAAGAGGAAAGCGATTGCTGAGGTTGAACCATTCCAGAATGCATGGCCTAGANTAGCGATGCTAAGGCCGACGAGTGGAGTTTTTGGCAGATTCCAGTGAGGCTTGCTTGCGGCTTTGCTATAGGATAGGTAAGAACTGATATTCCACATTGTCATTGAACCCGGTTGTCCAATTATTCCTGAACCTGTTGCATCATGAACCGGGGCTCCAGTCTTGGAATCGATGAGGACGAATGCTCCTTCCTGTGGTTTACTCCTTTTTGCAAGCAATCCACCGAGTCTTGGCTTTTCTGCTAATAACCAACCTATTCCAAGTCCTGAGAGGCCAGTCCAGACAGCATGCCCTGGAATTGATCCTATCCCCCTAACAAAGGCTGTGAAGGCGAATCCGATGAATCCCCCGCCGGCAAAACTACCCGAAATATAGAGGATGTTCTCAAGCATGGCAAATCCCAAACCAACTGTAAAACCCACTTGGAAACCGCGTCTAGGGCTATCGATGAGGTGATGGCAACTCAATACTGCTGCAGCCTTGCAGATCTCCTCGCCAACTGGTGCACTNATTGTAACTATCAGGAATTCTCCAAGTCCCGAAAGTGGGTCGATACTTATGGCACTCAACAGCATCGGGAATAACAGACTGTTGATGACCACAGCAGGAAAAGTGGAAACGAACCCTGCAGTCAATGCTGCTTCCGCATGATGAGTTCTTGTAGGCAAGCCTAACCTTCTAGTNGAGTAGGACATCCACGCAAATACAGGTATAGCNAATCCAATCAGCCAGCAAGGAATTCCTACCAGTATTGCGATAGTNAGCAAAAGTGAGTTCTCTGGAGAGGCCAATAGCAAGATGAACAGAGTTACCGCAGTTGCAATTGCTAAGAAGAATATACCCCAAAGAGAACCGGTTGTTGGGATGTCCAATAGCGTTGAATCTCGCAGGAGATGATGCCTGAAACGCGTTTTTACGGGCGTGGTTAGTGTTCGGTCTCCAGGCAAAGGATGGGCGATGTTTCCTGAATCCGCAGGTTCTGCTAACATGATGTGGACCAATCTTGGACGTCGAACAAAGAAGAATAGCAGAAGAAGGGGAATGGAACAGAGACCTGCAATGAAAGTCATCCCACCATCTAGAGTAACTATTCCAAAAGGAATCAACATGAGAAGATTCATCATCAGGAATGAGATTAATACAAGCCCCAACATCCTTCGAATCATTGCCCATTGACTACGTGACCTACCAAGAACCATGCCNTATGGTGGTGGAGAGAGTGCCTCAACTTGCGGGATTACATACACAGGGGCTGAGGGCTGCAAATGGATAACGGAAGGGGGTGCCGCCGCCTGCATCATGCTTGTCAATCCCCACACCCTGATGAACACTATCATCGATTCTTGCTTTCAGTTATGAAGGACCCAATATTTTCAGGATTTGGAGCAACTGTAGCGGGAATCTCCGCGTAGAGGGAAATANTGAGAGAGATCAGGTCCCCTCAGTTCGCCCATCAATCGTCACTGAAACAGCAGTCGGAGTGAGAGCATCATCACAGGGGATACGTGCTGGTAGGCGATGCGTTTTGGTCTTTATTCGAATATCCGTCTGAATGACAAGGTGTATGGTCGAGTANTTGCTCCGGAGAGTNATGAGACGCGCGGTTTCNCTGGTTATTCTGCTGCTGGCCGCTCCATTTGTAGCNACTCCTGCTTCTGCAAATGGTAGTCCTGATATGACAATCTCAATGGTGGATAGATTCCATCTATCGCATGAACAGGTCTATTTCACGGTGGTGGCTGANAACTTGACTACTGGTTCTCTGCTAGAGTTACGTTGGATTTTGCATGATGGAGACCTAGCCACAGGCACAGAGATTCTCAATGGTTCAATGGTCAGAACAGCTACTGGAGACAGTAAGTCTCTGAGTTTCCAGATGAGTCAATTCTATACTGGAAACAATTGGTATACTGTCGCTATAGAACTTTATCAGGATGGGAATCTTGTCGATAGTGATTCACATCACTTTTCGGTCTTTTCCAATGTTTATGAGCCTCAATTTTCAGAGATGGTGATTTTTGGCGACAGCCTTTCTGATATGGGTAATGTCAAGGACAGCATAATGAACATGCCAGCGGTGCCTCCCTACTGGCAAGGAAGGTTCTCCAATGGGCCTGTATGGGCGGAATATGTGGCAGCAGAATTGGGGTTATCTTTGCAACATGGAACTGGAAGTGGGGAAGGTAATAACCGAGCTTATGGAGGGTCTCAGACTGGTCAGGGATATTCCTATATCTTNCTGCCGAATACTGGCACGCAAATCAATAACTATCTCGCTAATGTGCACTCTTCTTTCAATAGCACAGATCTCGTGGTAATTTGGTCTGGAGGAAACGATTTCCTCTATGGCTTGGCAGATGCCAATACTACTCATGCCAACATGGTTTCACATGTAGAGGCAGTGATTCAAGCGGGAGCCAATAATATCCTGCTTCCCAATCTACCTCCTCTAGAGTTGACTCCTGAAGTACGCAACAAATCTTCCAATCAGCAGCAGCAAATTGCTGCTAGTATCAGTTCNTACAATTCGGCATTGGCTTCCTCGATGCCAACTCTGGCATCAACTCATGGTGTCAATATTATGCTCATTGACACACATTCGATGTTCTATGAATTCATGCATAACTCAACCTATCTGGGACTTACCAATTTAGTTGACATGGCATGTCAGTCGAGTGGTTCAATCCTACCTTTGCCAATTTGTAATTCAGGTGATCCTGTAGTTTCCAATGTCGATGAATACGTCTTCTTTGACAAGGCGCACCCTACAGCAGCAATGCATGAATTGATTTCNATTCAAGCCATGTTAGCAATCAGTGACAAGGATGNAGATGATGACGGGGTAATCGATGACTTGGATACTTGTCCATGGACCGATGCTGGACGAATAGCCAATGAGACCGGATGTTCAATTGAACAACAGGATGATGACACAGACGGAGTGCAAAATTCGCTCGATGATTGTCCACAGACTCCCGCCGGCTCAACCGTAGATGAGAACGGTTGTTCAGCGGCGCAGAGGGATTCTGATGACGACGGTTTCAGCGACGATATAGACCCCTGTCCTTACAGTNCTACTGGNGGCGATCATGACAACGATGGTTGTACCAATCCAGAGGATGAAGATGATGACAATGACGGAGTTCAGGACGTTGATGATGAATGCCCAACTGGAGCGCTAGGTTGGACCTCCTCACCCCAATTGGATATCGATGGCGATGGTTGCAGAGATGTCGACGAGGATGAAGACGATGATGGCGATGGTTTGAGCGATTCTGAGGAATACCAAAAAGGAACAGACCAGACACTGTGGGATACCGATGGTGACGGCATAAACGACAAGGACGACCCGTTCCCGTTGGATTCTACTCAGTGGGAGGATTACGATGGTGATGGCTATGGCGACAATCCATTGGGTAACATGCCTGATTATTTCCCCGCAGATTCGACACAGTGGAGCGATAGTGATGGAGACGGATATGGCGATAATCCCGATGGAATGAANCCTGATCACTTCGTCAATGATGGCACTCAGTGGAATGATAGTGATGGAGATGGNTATGGCGACAATCCTGATGGCTTTGCAGCCGATGCTTGCCCTGATGTCATTGGCACTTCTTCCGTTCCCCCTGGTTGTCCAGATTCAGATGCCGATGGCTATGCCAACGATCACGATGCTTTCCCGATGAATATCAATCAATGGAATGACAGCGATGGTGATGGCTATGGAAACAATCCTGGTTTCCAGAACAGCGATACCTTCCCCGATGATTCCTCTGAATGGAATGATACTGATGGCGATGGCTATGGTGACAACGCAGCAGACAAATTCCCTGTCGACCCACTTGAATGGAATGATACCGATGGCGATGGATGCGGTGATAACTCGGATGTGTTCCCCGAAGATCCAACAGAGTGTCTTGATTATGATGAGGACGGAGTAGGAGATAATGCTGATGCTTTCAGGCGAGATCCTGCTGAATGGGNAGATTCCGATGGTGACGGTGTAGGAGACAATGCCGATGCGTTGCCTAATGACCCCAGAGATTGGCAGGACAGTGATGGCGACGGAATAGGAGATAGCATGGAATCCTCGGCCTCTGAAAATTTCGATGTATTGAGTGGAGAAATAATTCTGGCTGGCGCAGTAATTGTNATTATTTTGGCTGTTTTGATNCTTACAGGAAGAAGAAAGAAACCAACGGTTATCGACCCTTCTGAATTGTGGTTTCCAGATGANGGAAATTAACTGATTTTTCCATCCGCTTGATTAATGACCCCTACGGGGTCGCCCCCCTCATGCGAGCCATNTCACTGCNANGNAAGAGTGNNTTTTTGTGTATNCTNATGTTNNTNATGNCNCAACTTCCATATGTCGATAATCCGATTATTCCCGAGGAATTAGANGAANTACTTCCAAGCATGGANGNAGATACTGGAAATGCNGAGTTAATTGATCTGGGAGGTGCACATGCTTGTGCAGTTGGCACATCTGGAAACATGAAGTGTTGGGGTAATGGAAGCTCTGGACAATTAGGGCTAGGAAATACTCAGAATGTAGGAGATGATTCGTTAGAGCAAGGAGAGGACTTGCCATTTGTCAATCTTGGAAGCGGATTGACAATCTCCTCTCTAGCACTCGGAGANTCGCACTCCTGCGCAATGTTCAGCAATGGTTCTGTAAAGTGTTGGGGTAATTCGCAATTGTTGGGTCTAGGGTTGAGTAGCTCTTCAGACGGTTTTGGAGACGGATATTTGGAAACAGGCGAAGTCCTAAATTTCTTGGATTTACCAGGCTCAACTACAGCTACATTAATCGAAGCAGGTGCAAGNCATACATGCGCTGTACTTAGCGACAATAGCCTGATTTGTTGGGGTAGAAATNACAAGGGNCAACTTGGACTTGGGGACACAATTGACAGAGGAGATGACAGCAATGAGGTGGGTGATGATTTCGATGCAGTTTCTTTACCNACATCAAGAACAGTTTCNCAATTGGCTTTAGGAAATGATCACACATGTGCCATTTGGGATGATGGTAGCGTTTCTTGTTGGGGAGGAAATGACCATGGTCAACTTGGGTACGAGAATACAGATGATATAGGGGATGGTGCGAGCGAAATGGGGGCAAATCTCGGATTTGTATCTCTACCTGGTGGAAATTCAGCATTGAACATAACCGCTGGTAATAGTTTCACTTGTGTAATTCTCGATACCTCGCCTGCAGAGACATATTGTTGGGGGCTAAATGATGCTGGCCAACTTGGAATCGAGAATACCAACACTATTGGTGATGGTTCAGGAGAGATGGGGGGCAGTCTTGCAGAAGTTGATCTAGGAACTTCAAGATACGCAGTTGAAATCTCCTCAGGAGATGAGCACTCATGTGTAATACTTGACAATGATCAGGTCAAGTGTTGGGGCTCAGGAAGCAATGGTCGCTTGGGTTATGGAAATCAGGTAAGTAGAGGTATTTCATCTGGTTCAACCAATGGAATGGGTGATAACCTTCCATACGTGAATCTTGGTTCTTCTTCAAGCAGTGTTACCTCTTACAATGTGGATAGGATAGAGGTTGGAAATAGTTTCAGTTGTGTGATAATGAACAACGATGATGTCCGATGCTGGGGTGAGAACTCATTGGGACAACTTGGATATGGCGATACTGAAAATAGGGGAGATGGAGCGGGAGATTTACCTCATAATAACGAAGTAGATCTTGAATTAGATGAACAGGTTGTAGAATTTTTATGTTCTGAATCCTATGCTAAATCTCACCTTTCACCGAGAGATTTACGTTTGGACAGTTCATCTTCAGATGTTGGCGATTTGATAATTATGGCAGAAATCCCTTCTACAGGATGTCCTGCAATAGTGTACTATGATTCTGGTAATTCCCAAATTAAGTTTGCAGCATACAGTAATGGAATGTGGGCAGTTGAGACATTGGGTAGCGATTCTGGGGTTGTAGATGTCGATTTGGTTATCGATTCTGAAGGAATTCCTCATATTTTGCACATGCGTGGAAGTGATGCAAACAGAATTTCGTATACTACGAAAATTAATGGTGTTTGGACAGAACAAGTTCTTACTGGACTATATGCTTTAGAAGATTTTGCGTTGACTGTAGATTCGAACGATGTTTTGAATTTGTATTCAGGTAAGAATAAATTGCGCAATTATCAATGCTCAAGTAGTTGTGAATCTGCTTCAAATTGGCTTCAAGGTGTTAATACTTCAATTGAGCAGACATTGAAAGATATGGATACTGTTGTAGATGCTTACGATAATATTCATGGGACATTTATGAATCAATCTGGCCTAATTTATTTTGATGAAAGTGGTAATTTTGCAATGATTTCAGACCAAATCAATTCAGATGGATATATGGCCACAAGCATTGATGCAGCTCCTGATGGAACTCTACATATTGCACATACTAATAATTCAGCAAATGAGGCATTTCACTCATATTGTTCTGCAGATTGCACAAATTCAAATTCGTGGTCAACATCAATGATTAGTGAAAATTCTTCTAGTCAAATCACTTTGGAAGTTGATTCTGATGGGGTTCCATGGGTACTCTTAACTCATGCATCAACTGGTGCTACTTTGTACAACCTAGAAGATGGGCAATGGGAAAATAAAGGTTCAGTTTCTGGATGGCCGGGTACTGCTGACTCGTGGGATTTACTAATCAATGAAGCGGGATATGTTTACTCCTCTCTACATCTAGTTAGTAACGGAGAATTGTGGCTTATTTCTAATCCGATATTTGCTGGGACTGGACTTTATGTGGATGCAGATGGTGATGGATGGACTGGGCTAGATGAAGTAAGGTGCCAGACAGATGCCTTAGATCCTGCAAGTATCCCCGCTGATTTTGATGAAGATGGAATCTGCGACCGATTTGATACTAAGAATGACTTGCCTGCTGTTGGTGAATCCAATATCATAGCAGTTGGAGATGATTTCGGTTGTGCAATCCTCGATGACAACAGCGTTTCCTGCTGGGGTAAGAATGATGCAGAACAATTGGGTAATTCCGGTGCAGGTGCATCTTCGAATGAAGCCGTATCTGTNGACCTTCCTGANGGATTCAATGCAGTTGACTTAGATGCGGGCTCATCTCATGTCTGTGCAGTAGGTGATGACGGAAGCACAGTATGTTGGGGAGCGAATGATAAGGGGCAGTTGGGAATTGGAACAACTTCGGCATCCGAGGTCCCCAGTGCAGTCTCATTACCCTCTGGAACTAAGGCGTTGTCCGTCTCTGCAGGTTCTGAACATACTTGCGTATCTACATCTTCAGGGTCTGTCTATTGTTGGGGAGAAGGTAGTGATTCTCAGACCGGCGAATACTATATTTCATCNCCTGGNACATANCAAGAAGATGGTTTCGAAAGCGGTGATTTTGATGCTTTGAATTGGAAGAACGAAGACTCTGTTGACCCGTGGTATATCGATACTGCTGTTTCNTCCAGCGGAACAAATTCTGCAGNAGTACAGGTTGATGCTAATCAGCAGAGNNNTCTTGAAGTCTCAATGTTCACTGCTGCTGGAAACATNACCTTCGATTACAAAACTTCCACGGCAACTAACCATTACCTNCGTTTCTATATCGATGATGTATTGCAAGATTCTTGGTCTGGTTCCTCAGTTAGTGCATTCCAATCCGTATCTTTTGACTTTGATGCAGGGCAGCACACATTCAAATGGACATCCATTCGCTCATCTTCAGCAGGTGGAAATAACAAAGTCTTCATCGATAATGTCCGTATAAATTCCAGNACTTTNTTGGATTCCGGAGGAACGCTTTCCACGCCATCTCAAGTTGAANTGCCTNCATCNNCTGGTGTTATTNAGGACATTGCTACCGGNGNCAGGCATACTTGTGCCTTGAATACAAANTCGGATGCTTTCTGCTGGGGATACAATGGAGGCTCTGCAAACATGGTTCTNGGCAACTCTTCAACGACTTCTACTAACAGTAGTTCAGCAGTCCANGTTGATCTAACTACTACCGGAAGTCAATATTCTGGTGATTGGAGTGATAGATCAATAGCTGGTATGAGTGCGGGTCAAGATGTAACTTGTGTACTTCTCTCGACAAATCTTGAATCTTTATGTTGGGGTCAAGGCTATGATGACAAGATACTTGGAAATTCTACCTCTTCAATTCACGGCACACGAGTTGATGCAGGTTCTGCCTGAGATAAACACTATTCGATTTCTGTTGGTTCTGAGCACGCGTGTATTGTAGTGGCTTCATCTATCGAATGTTGGGGGACAGAAGTTTCGGGAGAATTAGGAGATGATGGCAGCGCATCTTCATCTACTGCTACCCCAGTTTCAGTATCTATTCCATCGGAACATGTCCCATTGGAAGTAGAAGTTTCAGAATCAGGAACCACAACCTGTGCTCTGTTCAAGGATGCGGATGATACGCGCAAGGTAATGTGTTGGGGAGAAGGCGGAGATGGTCGAATAGGCCATGGAGTTACAACGGATCTTTCTGCACCGTCTGATAGTTCAGCGGTTGAAGCAAGTGGTAATGATATCATTCCAGCCGACTCATCTTCCTCAGTTTCACGAGCGTTGAGTAGACCTGCAGAAATCGATGGGGGCGAAGGCTTCTTCTGTGCTCGTTCTGTTCAAGGACTTGTCAAATGCTGG
>PBHQ01000010.1 GCA_002719475.1 Methanobacteriota archaeon
CTTTCATTTATTGGGGTTTTATTCTTCACTGTCCTCGTCGCTTTCATTCCAAATATCCTCAGTTGCGTCATACTGTGTGACTTCAATGACTTCTGACATTTGCTTTGATAACCTGCCCATACGTATGTAACCTGCGATCATTAATGTCGCAAACAATGCCACTGGAAGAATCCACCAGCTCAGGAATGTGCTTTCTTCTGTATCGGAGTCTAATTTGTTACATATTCCGTCCGAATCGTCATCTCCAGGGACATCTGAAGCATCTAGGGGGTTAGTTCCGCAGTCTATTTCCATTGAATCTGTCCAGTCATCATTGTCGTCATCTGGGTCATCTGAGTCGCACCATTCGTCGGCATCGAAATCATTCGGCATACTGTCTGGGTCATCGATATTGGTCCCACAGAAAATCTCTTGGGAATCAGTCCAGCCATCTGAATCTTTGTCATCAGTTGGGAAGCTTAGAGGATCTTTTGGATCTGTGCCGTTCTCGTTTTCTGCGAGGTCACTGGATTGGTCTCCATCATCATCTAAATCTTCAATTAACCCAGTAGAAGAGTTTCCTGTTAAATCGTCCGGTTTCCCATCAGAGTCGGTGTCCATGTATGCTGCTGCATCGTCCGGAAATGCGTCTGGGCCAACAGCACAAATTAATTCATCGCGAATGTATACCTCTACAGGGCCATCACATACTCCGTCACCATCTGTATCAGCTAATTTCGAGTCTGATTTGGAAAGCTGAAGGCTTTCGTTAACGTCGGATAATCCATCCCCATCATCGTCTAAGTCCTCAGAGAGTGAGGTGTTGTATCCCGATCTTATTTCGTCAGGTTCTCCGTCTCCGTCGGTGTCAGCATCTGCGGAGGGGTCTGTTGGGAAGTAATCGTAACCACTAGTGCAGATTTCAATCTCGCCATATGTTACTGTTACTGGGCCATCACATACTCCGTCACCATCCGTATCAGGTAGTAGTGGATCTGATAGTAACTCATCCACATCCAAGATGCCGTCGTTGTCATCATCAGTGTCTTCTGTCAAGAATGTTGACGGGGTATTCCCAAAATCGTCCGGCATTTGGTCGCCGTCAGTATCCAACAATACTGTTAGTGTAAATGTTGACGAGTTTGAAACTGTGCTTGAGTTCGCCCAAATTGTATATGTTGTTCGGCCAGTAATAATTTCAGTTGTCCCTGTAATTGTTTGGGTTGTAATATTGAATTCTAGACCTAATGGGAGTGAGCCTTCTAATTCCCAAGTAGTGATTTCTCCTCCAATATACAAAACTGCAATTTCAACCATTTCTACCCCTTGAACTAGGGTAATTTCGTCATCTGTGAAAACTATCCCTGGCGGCGGTTCTGTGATCATTATTGTGATAACATCAGAGTCCGATCCCTCTGAGTTATTCGCCCAAACTGTATACGAAACCTCTGTTGAGATAACTTCGGGTGTGCCAGAAATTGTTCCATTATCAAAATTCAGACCAAGTGGAAGTTCTGGAGTTATTGCCCATGTGTTGATTGGTCCCCCGTTGCTTACAGGAGTTATATTTTCCATTCGCATATACTGTGTCAATTCAATTGAAGGATCTTGGTAAACAATATTTGGAGGTTCTTCTGCGATATTTATTGTAATTTCAAACGAATAATCTCCTGCAGAATTGTTACCCCATACAGTGTAAGTCGTGGTTGGCTGATTGACTGTTGGTGTCCCACTTATTTCACCATTTGATGAATCAAAAATCAAACCTATGGGTAATTCTGGTACAATTTGCCAAGATTCGACAATTCCTCCCATTGAAATTGGCATTGAATTCGGCATGGAGTGTAATCTCATTAGATTCAATTGCGGTGGTTCGTAGGAGAATTCTGGTGTACCAACTACCTCTATCAACATGGTCGCAGATGCTGATTCTAAACTGGTGTTTGCCCAAACAGTATACTGTGTCGTATTTTGTACAACAGCCGGAGTCCCGCTTACTTCACCAGTGTCTGAATCAATCGTAATACCTATTGGCAAATCGGGATATACGCTCCATGTTGCTTCAGCAGTAATTCCTGTAGAATTCTTGATTGAATATAACTCGTAACCATACCCCGAATTATCTCCTCCCGAACTAACATACAGCGTACCATCAACTACTGTCAAATCAGAATTACCCGGATGTCTCAAAAACTGACCGGGAGAAAATTCTCCCAAGATACTTGTGCCATTGACTGTCCCATCGGTCCTATACCAGTTTCTGTCGCCTTGATCTGGAAGTAACATAATGAAGTATACGTATCGACCTGCACTTACCAATGGATTCGCTTGATTGCATTTCCAAGCACCCTTAGCAACAGTAGAAACTATTTGTGTTCCGTTTACTGTTCCATCACTCTTCCAGAATTGATAACCTATACTTTCATTCTTGATATATCTCCCATAAAAATACACATTCTCATCATGAGCATGATAAGTCATGTATTTTGGTTTCCCGCAGTGTCCGCAGTCTACAGAATTATTCCCTGGAACTGTATTGATTATTATTGTGCCATTAGCTGTTCCGTTACTAAAAATTAATTCTTCACCAATATTTGGATCGGTATCTGTATTAGCCCTGAAAAACAAATTGTCTCCGGCGGCCGTAAAGTCTCCGACACTGCTAAGTTGTAATGAAGTAATTTTCTTTGTACCGTTTTGGGTTCCATCACTAACGTACAATTCACGATTGGCATTTTTCTTTGCTACAAAATACAAGTTCTCACCTGCACCAACAATATCTGCATAAGTAGTACCTGAGGTACCCGGATGTATCTCAATTGCAAGTTGTGTACCATTTGTTGTGCCATCACTTGTCCATATTTCATTTCCATTTACACCATCATGAGCTCTGAAGTAAGCTTTACCTTTGTATAAAGTCATGAAATCAATGTTGCTTCCGCTGGTGCCAGGCCTGATGTCTTTGAGCATATATGTGCCACTAGGGGTGCCATCACTTACCCACAATTCAGCACCATTTTCATCGAACGCTTCGAATAGCAATTTATTCCCAAGTGCAAGCATTTCATCAATTGCTGAACCACCATCTGGATTTATGTCCTTAACCAAAACTGTACCGTTAGTTGTTCCATCTGTTTTCCACAATTCACTGCCGTGGACTCCATCATTGGCTCGGAAAAATACGGTGCTACCGATAGTAATTGGCTTGACAATACCACTGCCTTCATTACCTGGCCTTATGTCTTTGATTAACACAGTACCATTTGATGTTCCATCTGTTTTCCACAACTCTTCTCCAACAACTCCATCATTTGCCGCAAACAATAACTGATTTCCAAGCATTACAAAAGCGTCAGGATAACTTGAAGATCCCCCGGTACGGATATCATGAACCAAAGAGATGTTGTCTGGAGGAATTATTTGCCCGCTTGATGATGCAGAATAGGAAAATGTGATGTTAGCCATCTCCGTATTATTGGCTAATCTAATGTTAATTGAATCTGGAGAAATTGCGGGGTTAGAACTGGTATTTGTTAGCTCGTTTTTTGGTTCTAGAATATCATATGTTAGTTGTGAGTTTTGGCTCATTAGTAAAAGTAATACTATACAGAAAATAGCACGTGATGTTGCGGAATTAATTCTGGCCATGTTAGTGCTAGGGATTACAAGTATTTATGAAAAATCTCTCTAAATATTGCTTTTCTGCTATATTGTAGGGCTCTACGTTTACCGGAAAATAATATTGTGTGCTTACCATCATCAACTCGAGCAATGTTGCGCTGAGCCATAAATTTCACGTATAGCAAAACCATCCACGGTTGCACAAGCCCCAAAAAGGGTCAATGGTGCGTCGTAATTCAGGGGCGAGAGAGTGGTCGGAGAACACACTACTAGAAGTGGTGCATTGGTTGCAAACATTCTTTCTGTCAAGATGGAGATTGATGATGATGACAGGGATGTCATCGAAGCGCACGTGGAAATCTCTAACGAAGCAACCATCCCTATGGGCCAGTTAGAAGCCGTGGTGGAAACTACAGAGGGAACATCATTCCATTCATTGGATCCAATTACCAGCATAGGCCCTGGATTAACGAGAACCTTCGTTTTCAATTTCTCATCACTTGGCGGAGAATGGACATTCAAACTCTATCACGAGTCTACATCTGGTCGCAGATCATTGGATCTAGGCCCTTACCATTCTGATTTTGAGTTGGAAAAGAAAGAGATTGGTAGAAAACCGAAGAGTTCCATGGGCGAGGGCCTGTTTGGCGGAGCCTTCGATCTTGGAATGGGAGATTTTGGAAGTGTTAGTGAAAGAGAGTTAATCGATTCACGTACCATCGAACTTGTTGACTATGAGGCTGAACATGATATTGGTGGAGGCACAAGAATAAATGTTTCAGAGCATAATGAAGCGGCCTTGACATCACCGACCGAAGAGCCTTCCCTTATACCACCGTCTCAGGAAAATTCACCAACTTTACTTACAACCCCAACAGGTCCACCCGAAACTCCCCCAACATCGCTATATGTTCTTCCAACACCTCCAGAATCTCCCCCGGCCGGTCCACCATCTGCTCCACCAACCGGCCCGCCAGCAGGTCCTCCCGACTCTCCCCCAGCCGGTCCACCATCAGCACCACCAACCGGTCCACCCTCCGCGCCTCTGGAAACTCCAACCGGCCCACCATCAGCACCACCTTCTGCTCCAACAGGTCCTCCCGAATCTCCTCCAGCCGGTCCACCATCAGCACCACCAACTGGTCCACACTCCACACCTCCGGAAACTCCAACCGGCCCGCCAGCAGGTCCACCTTCTGGGCCTCCAGCAGGCCCCCCTTCATCCCCTCCACAGGATTGATATGCGAATTGCTAGGTCATCTTGCAGGTGAGAAGGTGAGTCAGGAGCCCTATCTTCTGGAATTATGTAGTTCTAGAGCCTCTTGGACAGTCATTCCTGAAAATGTCGAGGAGATTAATCTCGATGAAGTGGGACCTAGAATTATGGAGTGTGGTTGGGAGTTGAAAATACAGACAAGATTCTGTTGGATATTCGAAGGGGAGACCAAATTGACCCTGTACCCAAGTGGAAAATTGTTGATCAAAACCGAGAACGATGCAGATGCTCATGTCATTGCAAAGCGATATGTGAGCGAATGGATGTGAAATGATGGTGCAACTTGATAATTCAATAATTGCAAAATTGCGTTCAGGACAAAGCATCGTCTTTCCAACTAGTACTCAACCGGGATTGGCTTGTATTCCAGAAGCATCAGCATTAGACGCTCTGTTTTCACTCAAGAGTAGGGATGTGAACAAACCAGTTAGTCTTGGAGTTGCTGAATTGAACGATGCTGCGGGGATAGTCAAGATACCAGAAGTAGCAGAAGAATTCCTTCAGTCCTTCCCAAAAGGGTCGATCACCCTGTTGTTGGATGCTTTCGAAGAAATGGATTCACGCTTGGGGGGAGATAAAGTTGCCATACGCGTTCTATCACATCCGGTAGCTAGAGCACTTGCAGAATTGGTGGGGCCAATCACGGCAACTAGCGCGAATCTAGCAGGAGAGGAAGTTGCAGGTGATGTGAAATCTGCTGCCGAATCATTGGGATTAGGTATGGATTCAGTAATTCAAGGAGATTGTGTTGGGGGCTTACCTAGCACTTTGGTACGACTGGAGGAAGCCGATGAATCGAATCTAGGGTTATTGGTAACGGTTATCAGAGAAGGCGTTGTCTCCATTCAGGACGTGATGGCATGGGGTCCGAATTAGAGGTAAAACATTGGCGAGATGCTGGCCATGTTGCACGTCGCGCTTTAGAGGCCGTCAAGGATGAGATTCAGCCAGGGAAGACTTGGGATGAGGTAATCCATTCTGCAGAGAGATTCATCCATAGACATGGTGGTAAGCCAGCCTTCCCTTCTACGATTAGCGTCAATGAGATTGCGGCACACTATACTACTGATCATGCTGAAACACCGCCTGAAGGCTGGCAAGGAGACATGGTCTTCCAGAAAGGCGATTTAGTGAAATTGGATATTGGCGTCCATATTCATGGATGTATTGGTGACAATGCAATTAGCGTGGAAGTCGGCAATGGAAATTTACACACTGAACAAATTAGAGCAGCAAAAGAGTCTAGAGACAGTGCTATCGAGATGATGCATCCTGGAACTCCTTGGTACAAGGTTGGTGAAGCGGCCCATCAGGCAGCCAAAGATGCAGGTTTTGAGCCAATCAGAAACCTCTGTGGGCATCAGTTGAAACCTTGGACATTGCACGCAGGGGTCTCCATACCATCTTATGCGTGTGGTCCAGAAAACCCCTCTTTCAAGGGTGTCGTAGAAGAAGGACAAGTCTATGCTGTTGAGCCATTCTGCACAACTGGTGAACAAGGATTAATCGAGAATATCCCCCCTAGAACTTCTTCAAATATTTACAGAGTTACTGGGGATGTTCAATGGCGAAAGGCATTGTCAAAGAAGAAATTGAAACCCTTAGGCGCGCAATTGGCCAGAAACATCGAAGAGAGATATGGAACTCTTCCTTTTGCAGAAAGGTGGGCCTTTCCATTATTGGAAAAACCGTTTCCCGAAGCCGATGAGGCGAGTAGACAGAGTAAGTGGAATGCATTGATCAAAAAATTGACACAAATAAGGTTTCTAGAGACATATCATGCATTGCGTTGTGCAGACGGCGGAATGATTGGTCAATTTGAACATACAGTGATGATTACCCCAGGTGGGCCAGAAATCCTTACAGTGGAATGATACTGAATGGCAGAAAAACCGTTGTTTTACGGCTTTCCATAACGATTATACGCTCACAGCACCCCAACTGTTACTGAACAGGGCTGCGAGTTTTCGTTGAGTGCATCCCATCCCCTCTTCGCGGGCTCTCACCCTGTTCACCTCAAATAGGCCTAGTTTGATATGTNACATTNTTGCTGTATTATCCTTGGAGAGTTATGTTCANTTGTAAGAAAAACAGATTTGTATAGAAAAAAAGAACAAAAAATCGCGATTTGATAACTCATTTCNCTTCACAAATGGTCTGTACCACCATCTGGCACTATCATAATGTAACATTCGATGTAGCCGACATGTCTCTCAGTACAACGGTTTTTCGCGCGCTGCGCGAATTGGGGCGTAATTAGAATTATATACTACACCCAACCTGCCGAACGTTGCCCCCAATGGGGGAGGAGGACAAAAGAAATGAAGAACGAAATGAAGAATGATGAGGCTGTGAGCCCTGTTATCGCTACCATCCTAATGGTTGCGATCACTGTGGTTCTAGCAGGTGTGCTGTACGTATGGGCCAGCGACCTTGCAAGCCAGAACCAAGGAGATGGACCAAGCATGTACGTGCTAACTGCAGGCGACCACACAGANGATGTTGAGGACGACGCAGGATTGATGACCCTGAGCTTCGGAAACGGAGCCGACCTAGACTGGGCACTAGTCCAGATTGAGGTTGTCAAGGACAGCGTACCGTACACCTGCGACAACGCAGATGCAACCGCANCAAGCACCAACAAGTGCACCACCAGCCAGCACGGTGGAGNAGAAGNCACCNACTGGGAGAAGGGAGAGACCCTAATCGTCTCCTCCAACGNTGGAGNTTTCTGCAGCGAGGATTGCACCTTGACCATCAAGGTAAAGAACGACGGTGACGTTATCATGTCCGCCGCTGTTGACCTGAAGTGATTCGGGATACAGGTTCTAAATCATAGAGAATACAGAATCGGAGCTGGAGCACGATTCTGAGCAATATGCCCTCGGGGCGGCTTTGGCCGCCTCGGGGGCCTTTTTTTGTTACCAGAAATTCATCATTCAAATTCTAGGATTCATTCCCGTTCAGGTTGTTCCCAGATATGCAGGCTCTTTCCTCTAAGGATTAAGATATGAGCTAAAAATAGGCTGAACATCCCATCAAGATATGTTTGCATTAATCCAAGGCCAGGGAGTTGTATGTTTAGCATAATGCTGAACAGAGATAACAGAATGAGTAATTCGAAGAGGAATAGGGCCAANCCCCACCCTTCGATGAGAGAACCTTCGCCGGTTGAGATCATGAACCAACGTGAGAAACCTAGCATTATTGCAGTCAATAGTAACCAAGGAGCGAAAATGTGCATGATTCCTTGANTGCCTAATATCTTTCCAAATTGCCCATGCTTCTTTGCGAACCATGAATTTCTATTACGCCACAAGTGTCTGCATAATCCCTGAGCACGTCTGACCTTCCTTTGTCGTCGCCCAGCATTACTGGATGGTGTTCCTTCTTCAAACAACAATTCGGGATCTTGGATGCTCCGTCCTCCATTCAATCGCGCCATGGTTGCTAATTGAGAATCATCGGCATTAGAACTGCAATCTATGAGTGAGGTATCGATGAATTTTTTTCGAAAAGCGACTAAGGAACCTTCCAGAAACGGAGTACTATCTGCTTGTGATTCAGCAATACGTTGTTGTGTGAACAAGTTTCGATACCCCTGCTCTAATTTGACATGNGCCTTGTCAGATTCTGTTTGACGATTCGGTGTGCCCCCCACTGCTCCAATTGTCGCATCTTCGAACCAGGAGGCTAGTCTCTTCAAAGCTCCAGTATCCGGCACCATTGCATCAGCATCGGTCATTGCAATCAGTGGTTTGTCTTCTGCAGCAGCATTGAATGCGCGTTTCACTGCCTCAGTCTTGCCTAACCTTTGTTCCATTCGAATTAATTGATGTGATGGAAATTCCTTTGGATTCTTCTTCAACCATTCTTCGGCTAGAGTCATTGTTGAATCGTTTGAGGCAGAATCAATGATGATTAATTCAAGGTTCTCTCTTGGGAAATCCTGNGAAGCAAGATTATCCAATTTCTGAATAATCAACTTCTCCTCATTCCAAACTGGTAATACTAGGGTTAGTCCAATGCTTTCGCCATCACCGGATGGCTGAAGCGCATCTTTCTGCAGCCATTTTGATATTCTGGATCTGTGCAGAATGAACGGTAACGCCGCTAGGCCGGCAGCGCTCAATTCAGCGGTAGCCAGTAGAAACGGCGCATCGACCATATGCTCCCGTCAAGCCGATGTCTATTCACATTCACCCCGATGAATNTGCTCAGAAGCCAAGTTATCCACCTGAACAGGTTCTGCGACTCAAGACTCATCAGTAGAAACCAACAGCGCCCTGCATGGCTGACGAGAAGACGGTCCTCCATGTAGGTCCAGTCAATGCTCGCGGGGGGATTTCGAATTTCATTCGCCTGATGTCAGAAAACGCCCTAGAAAACTGGCGAGTCAAGACNCTATCCACATTTGTAGAAGGAAGTAAATTTGCTAAGTATAGAAGATGGAGAAATGCTAGAAAAGAATTGACAGAAATACTCCACAATTCAAGACCAGATATTGTTCACGTACATTCAGCATCAGATTATTCATGGTGGCGCAAGAAAAGAGTTGTAAAAATCTGNAGAAAAGCAGGGATACCCGTAGTTATTCATTTTCATAGTGGTAAATTTNATGATTTTTGTGCATCTGGTAAGGGAGTNGAAGTTCTCAAGATTTGTAGTATGCCTGGAGTACAACCTGTGGTACTTTCAGAAGGTTGGGCTAAGCGATTGAATGAATGGCTCCCGGATGCTACTGTAATTTGTGTACCAGTAGAAGAACAACCTAAACACGATGTGAAGAGAGAGAATCGACAGTTATTGTTCATGGGTAGAAATGACCCCATCAAGGGGGCGGCAATTGCTGTAGAGGCGGCGCGAAACTGTGGAATAGAAGTCTCTCTATTTATGACGGGTATTGAGGGAACAGAGAGTTGGATTAAAGAAGATGTAAAGTCAGGTTTGGTGAAACCCTTGGGTTGGGTTCAAGAGGAGACTAAGTCTAAGTTGATGCAGCAATCAACATTGATTATGGTACCATCGGAATTTGAAGGACAACCAGCAGTGGTCTTAGAAGCGATGGCAAATGGACTCCCNGTAATTGGNTCATCTGCTGTAGCAGAAACATTGGGGGATGCTGGTTTGATTCTGCAATCTTTGGATCCACAAGTTTGGAGTGAATCATTGACAGAATTACTAAACTCTGAAGATTTGGAGCAAATGTCTAAAGCGGGTACAGAAAGGGTCAAACAACATTCTATTGGAAAAATTCTCCATCAATGGGATTCGCTGTATTCCGATGTTATTCATGAAACCAATTCTTGAATTGTAGCATTCAATTGTGCAGCCGAGTGATCCCAAGTATTGTTTTTCATGATGTATTCCTTTGCTTCCATTCCAATCTCCGTCAAGTTTTCAGANATCAACTGCTTTATCGCTGAGACCATTTCTTCAATCATGTTTTCCTCAGAAACCAATCTTTGGAAATTATGTTCTCCTTGCAAACGATGACCTGCATGATTAATACCAACCATAGCCAATCCTGCTGCCCCATATTCGTACAATTTCAGTGGGCTTGAAGTCTTCCATACCATCCTTGAATCCATTGGTAACAATCCGATATGTTTTGTAANTAGCAGTTCTGCAATTTTATCTCTTGAGACTGGAGGAGTCACATCTAACCAATTCTTCTTACTCGATATTTTGACTAATTTATTCATTAGATCACCTTCACCAACAAGGAACATTTTGAATTCCGCACCATCTTTATTCAATAAATCTCCAATTTCAACAAGTTTGAGAATATTTCTTGACGCATCTAATCTACCATGATATATCAGGCTGGTAATCTTAGATTTGTTCATATTCNTATGATTAAAGTTCTCAGGATTTACACCTGCAGGAATCAGCATTGGTTTTTTCTGTAGAGAAAATCTATTTTTGACGAAATCAGCATGCCCTTCAGAAACAGTGAAAATTGCAGATGCAGAATTAGCATGCCGTTTGAATGCCTTGTCGTAATATCTCCATTGTAACCTAGCCAAAATACCGGAATAAGCAGGGGGTCCTCTATCNATCAATATCCAAGGTATGTTCTGAGAATCAAGAATATGGGCAGCCCCCATCACTCCCCTCCATGAGCAGATTGCCAAACCGAACTTTTGTTTCTGCAATAGTTTTGGAAGGATCTTTCTAACTTGCTTATCAAATGAAATGCTTTTGAGTCCACTAATGGCTGAAATTTTGACTTGATGGATACTCAGTCCTTCTGCTTNAATCATTGAGATTCCNCTTTCGTTTGCTGGTGCTAAGAAAGAAACTTCGTTTCCACATCTTTTCAGGGCAGAAGCAAGTTCAATCTGAGTGGTTTGACAAAGGTCGTTTCCGAAGTACCGCCCGGTTATCCATAGTACCTTCATCGTTCTNCACAAGTAGTCATTATTGATATTATGAGCGCCNGATAGTTGTCTAATAATGTATTATGGCTGTAAATCACAGAATNCACAGTAATAGCGAATTTGTTTGTCAAAAAGACAAGATTNATACCTTNGTCTTCACCGGCTCGGGCTGACTGGGTTTGATGACCTAGGGGTTGGGGAAATGGGCAGTTCAGTATCAACAGCGCCAGATGGAAGCGAATTCATCTTGCCGNATAGAGACGANGAAGAGATTGATTTTGNAAGGNTTCAGGAGCTTGTCACAGAGGCAAAAGAACGGGGTGACGAGATAGTTGTCGTCATGGGGATGGGCTTTGTTGGCATAGTTATGGCTGCTATTGTTGCTGATGTTCCAGGTAAGTTCGTCATTGGTTGCCAAAGGCCTTCTGTACGTTCATATTGGAAAGTTCCCATTCTAAACACTGGAGTTAGTCCATTGGAAGCAGAGGATCCAGAGGTTGCTGAATTGATTCATCGTACTGTCAATGAGAAGAAGTCATTCACTGCTACTTTCAATAGCGATTGCCTCAAGTTGGCAGATTGNATCATCGTTGATGTTCAGTGTGATTATATCAAGAACGAATTAGGAAATGTGCGNAATGGCTCTGCTGATGTCAAAGCCCTTGAAGCTACCATGCGNACCATCGGTGAGAAGAAACGGGCTCACGCATTGACATTGATTGAAACCACCGTGGCACCCGGGACCACAGAATATGTGGCTTGGCCTATTCTGAAAACAGCATTCAAAAAACGTGGAATTGAGAGNGAACCGCTACTTGCGCACTCATTCGAGAGAGTCATGCCTGGCAGAGAATATGTGTCTTCAATCAGAGATTTCTGGAGAGTGTGCTCAGGTGTTAATGAAGAATCGCGAGAAAAAGTCACCAAGTTCTTGCATGAAGTTCTCAATACCGATGAATTCCCGTTGACTGTGATGGATCGCCCGATTGAGTCTGAGACGACCAAGATAATGGAGAATTCATATCGTGCAACTTTACTTGCTTACATGGATGAATGGAGCANCTTTGCTGAGCGTAATGGAATTGATCTGAAGAAGGTCATCAACGCTATCAAAATGCGNCCGACCCANAGTAACATGATATTCCCTGGNCCTGGAATTGGCGGCTATTGTCTTCCAAAGGATGGAGGCCTAGGATATTGGTCATATGGAAACATCCTTGGGTTCAATGATGANATCTTCAAAATAACACCATTNGCTATTGACATCAATGATACCCGAAGTCTACATGCTGCTGAAATAGCGCGCGATTCTTTACGAAACATGGGNAAAACTGTTGGTGGAGCCGAGATATTGGTATGCGGGGCATCATATCGCCAAGATGTTGGAGATACGCGATACAGCGGTTCTGAATTGNTNGTCAGGAANTTGACGGAAATGGGAGGNCTAGTTAGTGTTCATGACCCCTATGTCAAGAGTTGGTCTGAATTTGAAGACCAAGATATAGATGCTCATGGAAAGAAACAATTCTTCCGCAACCAAGANGGGTTATCCAAACTTGAGGTCAANTCAGACCTACCAATGAGCTTACGAGGAGTAGATGCTGTTGTGCTGGCAGTTCCTCATTCCGAGTACCTTGATCTNGATCCAGAGGTAATGGTTAACCTCGTTGGCGGCCCNTTTGCTTTGGTGGACTGTTTCTGCATTCTAGATGATGATGTTATTCGCCGATATATNGAGTTGGGGTGCGAAGTAAAGGGTCTTGGCCGCGGGCATATTAAGAGAATCAAGGAGTCCGTAAAAAAGGATAATTCTTGAGGATTCAAATCTGATTTAATCGGATTATTGTTTGATTTTATTCAGACATCAGTTGCAAAAATNATATTTGTNTCATGATTGTCAACCAATCATGGCGTCTGGATGGGCNCCCCAAGGACTCGATGAATTCCAGATTGCTGATGGAGAAGCATACCATAGAGCCCTATACTTAGATGGTGATCTTTCACGTCCTGCAGGTTGGCATCGCGATTCTGTTAATCATCTTTTGAANCTTGCAATCCCACATATCAATGAAGGGTCATTAGTTGTTGATTANGGTGCAGGTACAGGTGGTTCTGCTATTGAATTGTTGAAANTATTAGATGAAAANGGNATTTCAATNGAACTTGTGCTTATCGANCCATTAGAATCNTGGTTTGGTAAAGCNAGAGAGATTNTGCATCAACGCGACGATGTCCATTTNGANTTATCAATAACTCAAGACAAATCCGGNAGNACAGTTTTNCGTGANTTAGATGAAATGTTAGCNGGACGAAAAGCNGACGTCATNATTTCTTCATCAACTCTTCATTTNGTTCCAATTAGTGCTTTGGAAGATCTTGCCCACCAGATTTCAGGCTCACTGAGAACTGGAGGTATTTTCGTATGGGATAGTGGCGATGTAGAAAGTGCTCTGAGACCTAAGGATGTATCTTGTTTACATGACCCCTACCGCTCTGTTAGAGAATACCTTCGTGACGATGATGCAAGACAATCACTTCTTTCCAAGATGGCTGTTGAAGATGCTGAAAGATCAGAGAAAAGAATTGACCGTATTTTTCCAGTACCATTTTCAATCGAGATATTGATGCGTGCTATCAGTTCTGCTGGATTATTGAGTAGAATTAGTGATCATGTGGTGGAATTTGCGAATGAAGATGCTGAAAGGTTCATTCTTGTTCCAAGACTTGCCGAAATAGCTGCTCCATTAATGCAAGGTGAAGAGCGTAATTCGGCAATAAGTCGTGCAATTAAAGAAGTGCTTGCTGAAATGAGAAAAACTGGAACAGCGAGCGAATCTGCTTATCGGAGTTATTGGGTATATGGATTCCATATCAAACCTTGAACAAGGACCAGAGTACTAGAGTTGAAATACACTCGATGAAATTCTACAGGTATGTTTGAAGATCATATCTACGATTTCTTTGGTGAAAATTTGGATTCTTGGTTAGATGCTAATGGCCTAATTTTGCTTGTTTGTTATTGGTCGGATGTTGAGGTTCTACCAGATAATCATCCGGAACATGAGAAGTCCCTTGAAGAATCCATGGAGTCAGAGGAATTGGCATTTGAAATAAGTGGCAATGAGCAAGCCAGTATCACCATTGGATACCATTCCGCAAAGGTGTTAGAGATTTCAGAGGATTTTCCAGAGCAACTTCTAGCCGAAATGAAGAAATTTGCACCAGGTTTTCAAGCGGATTGGATTTCATAGAATTGCAAGCAATCATATCTACGAGACTCTTCTCGATAACGATGGAGATTCGTCGGCTCAGCCCTCAAGATGTGTCCACTATATGGCGTATAAACGAGGAAGGACTTCCAGGTACAGGAAAAGTATCTGAAGACGGAATAGTAGAACTATTGGAACTCGCAACTTTCCCAATGGGCGCCTATGTTGAGGGCGAACTGGCAGGTTTCGTAATCTGCTTACCTCCGCGCACAAGATATGGAAGTTTGAACTACGCCTGGTTCAACGAAAATTACGAGCAATTCCTCTATGTCGATCGAATAGCGGTTGCTGAGAGTCACCGAAATTTCGGGATTGGTAGTGTATTGTATCAAATGGTTGCGGAACAAGCCGAAAAAGAAGGTTGTCCGGTCGCAGCAGAAGTAAGCCTTAAGCCGCCAAATCCAGATTCAATGCGTTTCCACCACCGTCACGGATTCATAGAAGTAGGAGTCCTTCATCATGAGGACAAGTCGGTGACGATGATGCTGCGCTTAAGCACTTGAAGTTCAGGATCTTCCTGCATCAAACATCTCTTTGAGAGAACCATCTTGAAGCATCTCTAGAACGATATCTGAACCGCCAATCAATTCTCCATGTACGAAGATTTGGGGCATGGTAGGAAAGTCAGACCATTCGCAGATTCTAGGAATCGCTCTATGGTCGGATAATATGTTGACACTGGCAAAGGGTTCGCCAAAGGATTGCAACGCTTGTGCAGCGCGATTGCTGAAACCACACTGCGCCTCATTTGGGGTTCCTTTCATGAACAGCACCAGTGCGTGTCCGTCAACTAAAGCTTGTAATTCCTCGTCGGTCCATTCCATATTCTCACCTATTCGATATGCCCATGCTTGCGCAGGCTCTTGATATGGACTCCGGTTCCACCACCGTGTGGGTGAAATACCGTATCTCCAGTATTTTCTGCCTGCTCAGGAGTCATGCATCTGATGTCAATCGCATGAACTTCATGGGGAATATATGGTTTGAAGTGATTGAGGATAATCTTCTGTCTCTGAAGAGGTCGCATACCTTCGAAACTGCTGCACACTACTCTGACGTGAAAGTGGTCCTTAGAACCGGTCAAGTCAACCACCTCGATGCTCGCATCGGGTAGAACCTTCTGCACTTCTTCAGTCATCCATTGTACTGTCGGCATGACCCTCTCCGCAACCTCGTAGGGTGCGGATGCTTTCAACCATTGTCCGGTGCCGCTATGCATGGCCGAGGCCGAAACTAGGCGTCCTGAGTTGGTGCGGGACACGTTTTGGCTATCTGCTGCAGACTTATTCAGCATAGCAGGAGGCCTGCTCGGTCAAGTCATTTTGACCCATGCTCTGTTGACCGAGGATTACGGATTATACGTCGTACTCATAGATGCATTCGCTCTGATGTTTATGCTGGTAGACGCAGGTCTTCCAACTATCATTACTCGAGATGTTCCACGTTCACGCGGCCAAGGGCGCTCTCTAGTTCACAGGACATTACGTATTCAGGCAGTAATTACTGCGATATTCCTTCCAGTCGGTCTATTGGTAGGTTTTCTCGCCTGGCCAGATATACCGGCTTTACTTCTGTTAAGTTGTGCACTTATTCCAGTTCTACACATTTTCACATACGCTCATCGTAGTGTTTTGCGCGCTCTTGGCGAAGCAAGGCAGGAAGCGATGGTAAAGGTCGTTGAACGCTTTGTTGTGACTTCAGGATACGCCCTCTTGCTATGGTATGGATCAACTTCACCCACACATTATGCAGTCGCATTTCTCATCGGAGTTTGCTGCAGTTTAATTTGGGCAATTTGGTGGGGAGAGAGAGTTTCTCGCGCAGCAATTGATGAAGAAGGAGAGAACATCTTGTTGAGCCCTCGTGAACTACTTCTCTCTGCTTTACCATTTGCAGTCACGCTCGGGATTCTACCTCTTGTAGGCAGAATGGAGAAAATATTCCTTGCTTGGTGGGATACATATTCCAGTGCCGCTCTTTTCCATGTAGCATACATCGCCTATCTTGCTGGCTTATCTTTACCGCAGGCTCTGAGAGCGGCATTTTTACCAATATTGGGGGACGTACGAAATGAACCCCAGCGCACTTTGTCTGAAGTCAGAAAGGCTCGCCGAATTAGCAATCTATTGATTCCTCCAGGGATGGTTTTCGGGGCACTATTGGTTTGGCTCATGCTACCAGTAGCATTCCCTGAACAATACAATGATGGAAGCCTTGGAATGAGTGCTTTCGAAATATTTCTTCTATTGCTTGGGGGATGGGCAGTCACTATGTTAGCAGCTCCAACTTACGTCGAAGTATGCGCTGGAGCACGTCCTTGGCTATTCACTCTAATGCTGGCCGAAGCCGCAACCGTCGGCACAGTAAGTGCAGTATTGACAATTCCATATTGGGGATTGATGGGCGCAATAATTTCCAGCCTTGCCACCGCAGTTTCACTCCTTTTCTTCTCAATCTTACATTCAAATACCGGTTTTGACGGCTCTCCGAGACAGGTAGTAATCATGGCTACGGCATTATTGGCAGCGGTCATAATTCCTTACTTGGGAGTCATTGGCAAGACTCCACTTATGTTGTCTTTGATGGTAGGAATATTGCTCAGTCTGACTCCTTGGTATTTTGAAAAGCCGTGGGCCGCCTCTACTCCAGAAGCTGAGTGAAAACCTTCTCCAATTCTTCGCTTACCGAATCGGCCTCGAATCTTTCTGGAAGCACAATGTCATCGACTTCATTCTCTAATGTAGCCTCCACTGCATCAGCTAGAGATTCCGGAGTTGCTTCGCCAATACACCTTGCGGGAAGCCATTCGCTCAAGTCTCCCACATCTGTTGACACAACTGGCAATCCACAAGCAACGGCTTCCCGTGCAACTAAGGGGCCACTTTCTCTACTACTCGTGACCAATGCAAGGTCACTGGCGATCATGCGGTCATGAACCACATTGCGCGGAACATTTGGAAGATCACCTATTTTCACCCTCCACCCTCTGGTTTCTAGTTCACGTCCAGTTCTCAATGCCAGTAGGTGATTCTTCTCAGGCCTTCTAGCATTCGCCGGAAACAGAATTTCCAATTCTCCCCGTCGCCAACGGCCGTGCCACCTAGCAACTTTGTTTCTGCTCTCTTCAGGAATTTCAATGTGACAAGGAATAACGCGGCTGGATTCGATAA
>PBHQ01000011.1 GCA_002719475.1 Methanobacteriota archaeon
ATATTCAGAAGTCTCTGCTCCTTTGTCTGAAGTGTACCAAGGTAGCACTTTGGACCAAAATGGGAATGCTGCGCTGACCTATACAATCATGGTTTCAGCTGGGAATGCAGAATGGGAAGATGAAATTGATGCCGATATTCTACATAGAACAATCACTGCTGCAGGTGCGGATATGATTCCAGTGACAGAACAGGTGCAGCAGGGTACACCAGGTTCAGGTAATGAGCATACAGAAACCAACCATCTGGGCCTTCAGATTCGTCTCGGTTTGGGCCAAGAATTACTAAATCTTGAACGCGGTGAAAATGGAGAAGGTTTGTGGGATGTAAGGATCAAGCAAATCAGTGGAGATTATTCACTAACTTTGAGCATCAATAAGGATGGAAGTGAAGTTTGGAGTGTTTCGTCGATCTTCACAATCGATGGAGAAAGTATGACATCTAATGGTGGTGATAGCGGTACCCTGATTGGAGGTTGGATGGATTTAGAATTGTCGAACTCTATGGATGTGCAAACAAATGGTGAGAATGAGGTGTATTATATTCCACGCGATGATTTCTATGATGATGGAGATGGATGTTACAAGATTATGATCAGCGTTTCCCATTCAATTTCTACAGGTGAGGTGCATGAATCATTTGAGAGTAGCAATGGTTTCCATTACTATTGGGAAGAAAATGAAAACAGAGATAGCGGTGTAGAATACAAGCCAGCAGTTGCCTGCTGATCAGTCTTCTGATTCATCAGTTGCCTCTTCTGCATCTTCGCTTTCTTCGACAGTGGATTCTTCGTCCTCTGGAACTTCAACATCGTACTCCTTATCGGACTGTACGCGCTTGGACATGAATAGTAATGCAGCAACAGCGATGGAAATTGCAACGATGATGATTGTGACCACCCCTCCATCATTGGCTTCTATTGGTTCTTGCCAGTCTAATTCCTCGCTGGTTGCTGAACTCGAATCACCGAGAACCATGTCTGGGTTTTCTGAAAATGCCGAGGGGATCATCGGCTCGCAGGTCAAGGTTTCTTTACCGTCTGAGAATTGAGTCCAAGTGAATTCAACTTCAACAGTTTCTCCTGAGGTGGCGTTAACCGGAATTGATGACGGATATGTGCTGACATCTGCTCCATTTGAATCCGTGCAAGACAAACGGATATTGGCTGAAGCACCATCATTCTTGATACTGGCTTTGACATCTACCGATTTGCCACTGTTGCCCTCCTCTTCGAGAAGTTCAACCGAGATTACGGAGATCTCAGGTAGGCTGAGAGATACTGCAGTATCTTCAGTTCCCAATGGGCCAGTTTGGCCTGAGAAAGTTCCCCAACCATTAGCAGTAGCAGTATAGAGAACGCTGGTTATTTTTGCATCTTCAGATCCAATCTGTCCGCTTGAATCCATCCATTGAATGATTCGGGTAGTTAGAGTAGCAGTACCATCACTTCCCGTGGTAACCTGAGTACTAGTGTTCCAATAGCCAAGACCTTGTAGAGTGATTTCGACACCAGATAGAGGAGCGCTTAGAGTCTGTCCCGATAATTCGATGATCCATCGGTCGGTCTCTCCCCCCGTTCCTATGCTATCGGAGTCCCAGTTGATTTGTGCACCCAAGAGGCCTTTGACATCTTCATATGTTATGCTACCATTCAAGTTGCAGTCATCAAGATTCAGTGTTCCTGTGGCTCCGAGATCGATAGGTTCGAATGTTTGCATGGTGGTTGAATTAAGTGAACAATCGCCTAAGCAATTTAGGTCAATACCACTCATTGATGTGGATTCTGCCTGAAGAATCCCCCCCTCTGAAACGGCAATGTTCCAAGTAGCGATGCCATCAGCCTTCATATTGTAGTATACAAGACTCCTTAGATCTTCGACATCATCGTTGTTGCTACCTTCAAGTACGGTTATTGCCGAGACTTTGACAGCCATGAAACCTGCTGCCTGTAAATCGATTTGCACACTATCTGTAGAGACTGCGACATTACTTGTGAAATCCGCGTGGCTGCCACTTACATTTTGCAGTTCACTACCGGTGAAACCCGCTTTTAGGGTACCTTCTGTTAATTCAGCAGTGAAGAATAATCGAATTGTTATCTCGCCACCTATCCCTTGTAGTGGAACCTCGATACTTGCCTCGTCTCTAATCATCGATAACCACGTATCGTTGCTTTCTCCGTGCATTGAACCTGAATCAATGTCTAAAGTTCCGCCTTGTGAAACAGTAATGCTGGAACCTTCTACAATCGTCATGTTTGCGGACACGGTCAAGGTGGCTCCTGAAGCGATAACCACGCTTCCGTTGAACACGCCATCACTGGACCATTCTTCATCACTTGTGATTGTGGAATTGCTACCGTCACTAGGAGGGGCGGCAAAGGTGCCGGATTGTACACTCAACAAAATCAACAAAGCTACTAGGCAACTGTTTCGGAAGGCACTAAGTCTTCTCATGCCTCGAGCGAGAGAACTTCAGTCATTAACGACTCGCCTTCAATAGGTCGTATCATGGCGTTTTTTACCACCATCAATAGGGTACGTCTTTCCACCCTAACCAATAACCGAAGAGGTTGAACAGGCGATGGATGAAGGGGGTGGCCGCTAGAAGGACCAGCATTCCAAGGATGGCATCAGGATCTCCTATCGCAGAACCCCGAAGGAATAGAATTCCAAAGGTGAATGTGGCTACTGCAAACGGCAAGGTGTCTAGAAGTGGTGCTTTACTGGAAATATCTCCTTCTCGCTTCATTCCTTTTCTGCGCTTGATGTAAGAGCCAGTTGAATCACCGATAAGGGAGGAAAGTCCTAGCATTGAACCGATGAAGAAGGCGGTAATCATCGTCCCTCCCATCCAGAACCAATCCTCGGGTCCGATGCCCCACATGATGTCAATGAAAGGTGCCTCGTCTGGACCTGCACCAGCAAATAAACTGGCCATCAGCATGGCCTGTAAGCCACTGGTTAACGCACCCCCGATCAGGCCATTCCATGTCTTGCCATCTCCCAGCAAGCGATTGCCATCTTTGTGTATCCTTCCGCCATCGATAGGCCATGGCCCTAATCCGGTCTTTGGTAGCCATTTACCCCACATCATTGCCCATGTATTTACTAGAAATCCGGGCAAGTACAACCATAGGACGGTAAGGATGAGCCAGCCGGTCCCAACACCTCCGATGTCTCCTTCCATGGCATCTTGTGGAAGAACAGGCTGTTCAACATACCGGATGCTATCATGTCAACGATTATCGTGCAGGGTCACCCCCGAAGGGGCATGTCAGATGCTTCTAGATTGGTCGTGTTGGTAGTCGGAGGGGGGGGTAGAGAGCATGCTTTGTGCATAGCTTTAGCAGCCTCACCAAGCGTTACTGAGGTCCATGTGTGCCCTGGTAATGCAGGTACTAGGTTGCTTGCTCAGAATCACTCAATTTCAGCCTCTGATGTCCCAGCCGTAGTCGAATTGGCCAAGGAATTAGGGGCTGACCTAGTGGTCGTTGGCCCTGAAGCCCCGTTAGTTGATGGTTTGGCAGATTCGTTGCGTTCCTCAGGAATTGCATGCTTTGGACCGGATTCAGAGAACGCAATGTTAGAAGGTAGCAAATTGACTGCGAAATCCGCGATGTCTGAGTTTGGAGTTCCTACTGCGGATTATCTGATTCTTGATGTCGATTCTGATATCGATTCCGCTTTGTCTTCCTACTCAGAATCTGGAGACCCTTGGGTTGTCAAAAGAGATGTTCTTGCAGGAGGAAAGGGAGTCGTTGTGACTACTGATGTTGAAGAGGCTCGAACGGCGATCGAACAAGCAATTGAGAGTGATGGTAAAGTGTTGTTGGAATCTTTCCTTCCTGGTGAGGAAGCCAGTGTTCTAGTGTTGATGGATGAATCCGGATATGTTTGCTTACCTGCAAGTCAAGATCACAAGAGGTTGGAAGAAGGTGACAGGGGGCCTAATACTGGAGGCATGGGAGCATATGCTCCTGCACCGGTCTATACTGATGAAGTACGTCGCAAAACTATCGAGCGGATAGTTGAACCAATGCACATTGGATTGAGTAAGAAGGACTCCCCTTATCGCGGGGTTCTGTATGTTGGATTGATGATCGATGAAGATGGAGACCCTTACGTCGTAGAATTCAATGTTCGTTTTGGAGATCCTGAGTGCCAGATCACTCTTCCTCTAATCGAGTCAGATCTGGCAGGACATCTGTTGGCTTGTGCTGAAGGTAGACTCTCCTCTGAGCATGTTGAATTCCGCGACTCGCATTGCTTGACAGTTGTATTGGCAGCCGAGGGTTATCCTGGTTCGGTGGAAAAGGGAAGAAGAATTACTGGAGACGGCCTTATTGCAAATTCTGTAGAGGGGCAATCCGCGTCATGGATTAATCATGCAGGAACTGCTTGGAAGGATGGTGAATTAGTCTCTAGTGGAGGCAGAGTTCTCTCTGCTACAGGTATTGCTAACAGCCTATCTGAAGCGGCAGAATCCGCGTATTCATTGATTGACAAGATTCAACTTGAGGGCGCTCAATTTCGAAGGGATATCGGACATCGCGCCTTGTAAATTATCAGGCCTGTGAATATTATAACCCGTTAGGTGCAAATCGTGGTACTGCGCCAAGATGGCTATGCTTCACCATGAGAAGCACTAAAAATAGACCACAGGTGGCGTGGACGCTTCAGCCTTTAGGCTGAGCGTTGAGAGAGATGGTTCCGTATGGAGAACACAGAAGAAAAACAAGACGATAGTGGGCCAGCATTTGCGCTGGGGTGGCTAATTGCCCCTCTGGCGATCTTGCTGTCTTTTGCCACAAGCCAGGCCCTCGGTCTGGAATTTTTGACCGCCGAAGCGGGAATGACCTATGGCGTACTTTGTGCCGCAGCGATTCTCGCAACCGTACCGCGATACATCGGTACTGCCGGATTGTTCGAAATGCGTTCTTCTGTACTCTCTCTAGCATTTCTTGGAATCTGTTTGGTCATAGCTTGGACATTGGCTAGTTTCACTTCGGTAGGCGCATTGACAGCATTGCTCTTCTTGCTGCTAGCGATTGGAGGTCATCTGTTCGATATTCGTGGCAGGCACGAGGAACAGACCATTCTGACTTTCGCAATTATCGGATTTATGTTTGCGTTGCTAGTTGCTGGTGCAGCCGATATATGGGCTGCTGAGGAACATGACTTCGTCAACAACAACCCCAATGACCAAATTCCTAATGGTACACCTGGAGCTGATGAATGGAGTGAGTACTATCTCAACGAACATCGACAGGCTACAGGGTTCCTTTTCTTTAGCGTCTGGACTATTTCGGTTTTGATCGGAGTTGTTGTCGCTGCAGCACAACGTGGAGTATTATTCGCTCCAGGTTCGGGTAAGTGGTGGAGTTTCCTTCCTAAGAGAGAGGGATACAAGCCCAATTCTTCAGAGTGGACGCTGATGGCAGTATTCGGAACATGGGCTCTTGCCCACCTAGCCGGCTTGATTCACTTTGCAACTGGAGATGTCCCAACAAGATTGGGGTTATCGATTGGAGGTGTGGAGCATGGCCACATAACCTACTGGTGGTCCGCTATCACTGGAATCATTTTGTTATTCATCGGCTTCTGTATAGCCGAGCGTTGGTTCACCAGAGCGATGTTAATTGTAGCATGTTGGATAATGTACACGATTGGAGGCTGGCAAGAAGCGGGATGGATGCAAGTTGAGATGCTAGAAGGCACTCAAGGTTTGTTCATCTGGTTGGGTATCAGTTTCTTCGTGTTCGTTGGTGTATTTTACATCGCAGGACACGACAAGTGGGGAGGTTGGGACAATCGTTCACTTGCAGATCCAAGCAATGCTAGGCAATGGTGGCAGGCTCATTGGGCCGGAGTTCTTACCATGTCTGCATTCATCGTTGCCTTGATTGTCAGAACAACTTGGAATATCATTCCTGCTATGGCCGCAACTGGCACTCTTGGTTGGGATATGACTGGAGGTTCAGACCCTTGGTACATGAAGCGAGCAGTAGATTACATCATAGCGCAGCACGCACATTTCATCTTCGATGCTGATGGGGCCTATCCAATTGGCGGAATAAATCCAAGGCCACCTCTATTCGCATGGAGTCTAGCACTTGGCGGAATGTTGACAGCACCGTTCCTTGGCCTAGAGGCATCAGAAGCAGTATGGTGGTCTGTAGCAGGTCTTCCTGCCCTGTACGGGGCTTTGATAGTGTTCCCATTGGCTGCATTGGCAAGAGATCAAATCGGTAAGGGAGCTGGTGTCATCACTGCCTGGTTAATCGCTTTGATGCCCGGTCACGTAAGCCATAGCACCTTTGCTTTGGCAGACCACGATGCCTTTGTACTGCTCTTCCTATCTCTTGGATTCCATTACTATCTCAAGGCTGTTCAACACGGCGGAAATGAACGTCTGGTCAAGGAGATGTCATGGCGCCCTAGGCACATCTTTGCTGCGATGGGTAGTGTAGTGAATCACAAGAAGACCGCCGTAGGATATGCAGTTTTGGCAGGTATGGCAATATCAACAGTCGCTCTTGGTTGGAAAGGGTTCGTCTACGGTCCTGCAATCATATTTGCTGCATTCAGCCTACAGATTCTGCTGAACTTGATTCGTCGAAGGGATAGTACCATTCTTGCTACTCTCAACATTATCATGCTGAGCGTGGTGTTCTTGGTGCCAATGCCATTCTATGCGCATCCACAGTTAAATCTGGTATGGGATGCCAGTGGTTTCCAGCCGATGTTCTACATCTTTGGATTCACATTGTTGGCATCGTTCATTGTAATGGCATATCGTGACAAGCCTTGGTTGCTGGTATTCGGAACAGGTGTTGCAATGATAGCATCAGTGTTATCGATTTTGGCTGTTCTACAGTTCGTCTTCAATGTCTACAACGGCTGGGACGTATTGTTTACTGGAGGATATTACTTCACGAAGAACAAGATATTCGGTACGATAGCTGAGGCTCAGGCGCCTAGCAGAGGGACTCTCTTTGCCTCATTTGGACCATTGGTCTTCATCGCTGCTTTATCTGCAGGAGTATGGGGAGTTTGGCAAGGTATCAGGCACCGTAGGCAGACGCGTCTGATTCTTGGCCTATGGGTATTGATCGGAGCCTACATGGCTTGGTCTGCTGGACGATTTATCTTCAACGCATCTCCAGCCATGGCAGTTCTAGCTTCATGGGCAATCGTTGGAGTATGGCAAGGAAGTGGTGCCGCAGAATTCACCAAGGAATGGCGCAGATTAGGGATAAGAACCCCCGGGGAGAGATTCACTGCCACTCGTAAGGCATTGTGGAGAACTCCCGCATTCAGTGCTCTTGGTCTAGTTATGCTAATGCTGATGTCTCAGCATGCAACCTATGGATTGGACGCAGGAATTCCACGCGGTAGCGATGCCAAGGAGGATATAGATTCAACAATCTACCATTTGTCACCAGATATGTTCAGATTCGACATCTGGGATTTCTCTTTGCTAGATAATACCCCATACGATGATGGCGACAGTTGGTACATGAATTCCTTTGGACCAGGTTTCAACGGTTGGGGTTGGAATACGGCGTATGATTGGTTAGCATCACAAGATTTGACTCTTGATGCTGATACTGAAGACGAATGTAACGAACTCGAAGGTATATGGCGCGATGGAGTTTGTGCGCAACGATTTGGCGATCGCCCAGCCTTTGTTTCATGGTGGGATTATGGATTCCAAGCTTTGGCACAGGGTCAGCACCCTTCGGTCTCTGACAACTTCCAATCCGGAATACCTGCTACAGGAAACATGTTGCTCTCGCGTTCACAGGACGATTTGGTGGCTTTGTTCATCTGGCAATTGACAGAGGGTGACATGATGTATTCCTCGAATTCAGGTGAGGGGTACGAATTGACAGTTCCATTCCATAGAGTCTTAGAAAATGCACTTGACGATGACCAGTTGGAGGAATTCATACACATTCAGACCGAGATGGGACCTGATGGTGCCAAAGATAGAACCTTTGCTGTGGTCGAGAGTAATGGGCAATTGGTATTGGCTAAGGGAGGCGAATTGGTTGATGGAGTTCTCAATGAATCACAAGGAAACCTCTGGAGAATCTATGATGGCGTAGATGTGGAATCCTGTGACGATGAATCAGTCAATACTTGCAAGGGCGAATCCTATGTCTCAGAAGAACAGGCTAGAGTCCGCTTCAATCAGAAGACCGTAAATGATGACCTTACAGAAACAGAAACCACGTACTACATCATTGGAGAATATTGGTACACAACCGACCTCATTGAGGAATTCGACAATGTTGCTTCAAATCTTCACAGGAAGAACGCCCGCTTGGCTTTGACTCGTCAGTTGCTGACCGATGCTTTGGATACAGAGGAATTGAATTCGTTGTATAGCAACTTGATGGCGCTTGATATCTATGATGTGCCTGACAGTGAGGGCGCCCCTGGAGAAACATTCCGCAGGAATCACGAGATTCGATATTTCGCGGTGGATAACAGGTTGTATCCCATTGGCGGGAGATATGATCAAGATCGAGCTTACAACTATGGAAATCCAACTGGAATTTTCCATGCACCGACATCCCTTGGGGGGCAGGATGTAGACACTTTCCTCAAGACTACTTACGAGACTGAACGAGATGGAATCGATGAAGAGATGACCGCAGAGAGATACGAAGAGGCATATCTACAGGATTTGTTAAATCAACAACAACAGGGAGCGGAATATGTACCCCTCAACCTTGTAGATATCCGCGTTGATCACAAACCTGCATTCTTCGACACAATGTTGGCTCGAACATACGTAGGATATGGAGCCTCCACTCTTGGCCTAGATGTAGGTTCGTCGAATCCACAACCTGCTCAACACTTCGGGGGACGTGGTTCCCCTGGTACGATGCTGTTCAATTCCGTACCTTTGCCAGGCGCCATGTTGAATCACTTTGTCATAGCAAACTGGTATGGTGGCGGATTAAGCGATGAAGCAGGATTCCCAGAAGAATTCGCAGGAACTCGCCCAGTAGAGTATTCAAATACTCAGGTCAAGATATTGAAGTATTATTCTGGAACTGAAATCTGTGGAAAGGTCGAAATGTCCGATGATGGACTAGGAATGAACAATACTAGAATCCTACTCGAGCGCGATGCATTCAGTGGCGAGCACGAGGTCGATATGGACAACAATACCTACTGGATACCTATTGCAGCTGTCGATTCAGATGAAAATGGAGAATATTGCGTAATTGCACCAGCCGGTCACTTGCGTTTATCTGCCTATCTTGGTGACTTCAACAGCGTAGCTGATGAGGACCTGATTAGGCAAGGTAAGTTGCAGGAGAAAATCACTGACTTGGTAACTCCGAACAATGAGGATAGAGATACCAACGCATTAACTGGAATTCTTGGAGGAGTTTCAAACATGACTTGGTTGAATGAAGTTCACCTCAACGTGACTGGTGAACAAGGTCACTCTGGTGAAAAGTACGACGAAGAAATCAACATCTTGGTTGACACATCTGGAGTGAGTGGAGTAGTATCGTGGACTGGACACGAGTTCTTCGAAGGTGACCCACTTGTCAACACCGATTTCATATTGAGAAACATCTGGTCTTCGGAGGACAACTATACAATTACTACCACAAATGGTTCTTTCACTACTAGTGAGACAAGAATCGTGGGTCCCGGACATGGTGAAGTGACCTTTACTGAGCCTGGAACATTCACACCTTCATTCGCGGATGATGCTACTACTACAGTGGTCAAGAATTTCCGCGGGAATTACACCAGAACCATCGATCATGGATTGACCTTCACTGGAGATGGAAGTTGGATTGGCAAGGGTAGCATACGGGCTTATGCAGATAATGTGGAAAATACCAGCGTGGACCCGTGTGCTGGCGATTCCAATGCGAGTGCAGCCTATGCCCAAACTGGTTGGCAAATCTGTCTATTTGAAGAAGGCACTACGGGTGAATTGAACACCTACTTGTTCAATGGTTCAATCAATGCTAGCGGACGAATGACCGCAAACGGCAGTGTATCCTTCACCACCTATCTTGATGGGGAGACCTTTGAGGGAGTAGGTTCCTTCGAGGGGACCGGAACCATCAATGGAACGGGAACATTCACTGGAATTGGTCACTTCTCTGGTCCAATTGTGGAGCCGGGTTCATTCTACATCAGTGGATTGACTCCTGGGACTTACAACATGATTGCTCAATTGGAAAATGGCAAGGAAGTATTGTTGCCGCAACCCGTTGAAGTCAAGATTGAACCACAGTTCGATCTAAAGTTGACCATGCCAGGTTCATTGTTTACTGATACCATGGAGGACATGAACGGAGACACATTCACCAACAGGACCTTTGAGTTGGTTGATGTTGATCTTGGTGTGGATGCAGCCATAGTTATCGAAACTAATGAGACTGGAGGGTTCAAGCATGGCCCATTGAGTAAGGGTGAATATTACTACAGATTCGACCTTGATGGCGACGGGTGGTATGAATTGAACAACACCTTAACAGTAGGTGATGAAAGTGAGGAATTGAATATCAACATGCCAATTCCAATTCACACCGATGTATGGTTCAACATCTCTTCTGATTCTTTGGATGAGGATGGACAGCCGATTGCTTGGGACGTTTCTAATCGAACTATGATTGTTGAATCGAAGTTCGGTGACTTCCAACCATTCGAGGTAAAGTCGAATGAGACCGGATACGTACGCTTTGAATCTCCAATGGGGCACTGGATAGTTTCCGATATGAGTAACGATACTCACATGTTGTGGTTTGATTTTGAACTCAAGGAAGATGATTTGGAGTTGGTAGATCAGACATACATAGTTGCGGTCAATGTTTCCGGTCAGGTTGTATCACCTGATGATTGGGCTGCTTGGAATGAGAATAGATCGATGGAGCACAATTTCATCACAGTCTCTGGAGTTAATGTTACTATGCGCAGCGGTAATTTGGTACGATATGATGTGACCGATGAGAATGGCGTATTCACTGCTAGGTTGCCAGCAGGTACAGATTTCAGCATGACTACGGTTTCACCTCAGAAGGTTTCCACCGCCAGCAGACAGGTTACTGTTAATGGGGCAGGGGACTACAGTTGGGATATTGAGAACAACACGTTTGGTGTAGATTTCGTCAATTTGACGATGGAACCTTCTGATGCAAGAACCGGACAGTTGAAGATTTTCGATAATGATACATTATGGGACGAATTTGTGCCCGGTTGGCAATCTGCAGAGATTGTTGCTACAAATAATGAATCAGGAGTTTCTTGGTCAGCTCAGACCAGTACTAATGGTGACTTTGAGTTCTTCCTGCCTTACGGCAATTTCACTGTTCAAGTCCTGAATGATGACTTGGCGATTGAAGAGCAATACTTCAATGTCTCAGAAGATGGAGAATCATTGGAATGGTCAATGTTAGGGACTCCCGATCTAACTCTAGTGGACATACAGGTCTTCCTTGATGATCTTGGAGATGGTTTGTATGAGAATGGCACCCCTGTAAGTGTCAATTTGACATTCACACCAGTATCTTCTCATGGTGAAGTAGTTAATGTCAACTCCAGCAATGTGATTTGGGATGNAGGTAATTTCACTCTAGAGATAGAGGCTGGAGAGTACGAGGTCACTATTGCTTCGCAAAATATCAGCAATGAATCCTCACGCAAGCAGTATCAGACTACTAGGTCATGTACGGTTACTGGTTCACAAGAGCCATGTTTCAATCTCATGGTACCTTTGACTGAAGTTGAAGATCCATTCCTNATTGCAATGGAACCTGAGTGGTTGTTAACCGCGCAAGTGATGAATGGCTCGTCTGGATTGGAAAACACTAGCCTCACCTTCTATGGTGANGGAGACTTCTTCGATGTAGAGACCAATGAGACTGGACACATTGCAGCATACATACCTATTGGNGATTGGAATGTGGTATTACATCAGGTACAGAGGGGAGATTATTTCCTCGAGATGCAACAGACAGTAAGTATTGCATCAGATAGTGATCGCACAGACTTGGTTTGGCAGACTGTTAGTTCAACAAATGTATCGATCCATTTGAGTGAGGCAGACACCGATGTTAATCTCAGTGGTTATACCATTACTGCGGTAAGCAAGGATGGTTTGAGAAATGTCAGTATTGGACCTACAGATGGTTCAGGTAATGCAACTGGAACCTTGGTGACCGGTGAATGGACATTCTTCCTCAATCGATCTACTACAACAGACCGCTGGCTCATTGAAGAAGATGAGTACCAGTTGGATGTNGAATTATCNGATGCCGCAGGACAGAAGGACCTGNNAATGCANGCAAAGAAGACCACTTTGATTGGTGGAATGATCTTTTGGGATCTCGATGGCAATGGAATCCAGAATAATCACGAAGGGATTCCTGATGTTCACGTAGAGATAGTCAGCGAGAATTTGAGTNTTAATCTGACAACAGATGCAGATGGAGTATGGGAGGTTTTCGCCCCAATCCTGACTAACTATACCATCAATGTCAGCAAGGAAGGATTCTCCTCTGCAAGTTATGAAGATGGCTATTTAGTCAATCAAACACACGTTTCAGAAGACTTGGCTTTGACAGCGGGTAATGTGTCCGTATCAGGAACTGTCAGTCATTTGTTGAGTGATGTTTCGGTTTTGGANAATTCTACTGTCACACTGNATCCAGTTGTTGGAAGAGAATTGGATAGTGTTGTTGCCAACATTATCCTCAACGGAACAGTGATTGAATGGGATGCAAATGTAACCCCCGGTGATTGGGTTGTATGGGCTGAATTGAGCAATGCTGGTGAGGATGATTACTCCGTAGCCATCGGAATGATGACAGCAAATGTCTCAGATGGAGGNACTCTAGAATTAGAAATGCGAAACGGAGGTTGGGTTTCCATGCTTGGAAAGTGGAATGATTTCCAGATACAGGAGCATCATATCGGTGAGTCAAACGTCAGCGGCGCCCCAATGAATGGCAGTGCAGTCGTGGAATTAGATCTGGATGATGGAAAGAAGATTGAACTTCCAACTAGTAGTGATGGAACTTACCAATTGCTACTACCTACTGGAAGGGCTACTTTCTCTGTGTCGTTCTCTACTACTGAAATGGGAATGGAAATGAATTATTCAGGTGGTGTAACCATTGACGTCATTACTGGAGTAACCCAAGAAGAGAAGACAATGNCNGCAACTCGACCTGCAAGGCANGATGTTAGTTTCGAGTTGATTTCGGTAGTTTCCGGAGGCAATAACGTCGATATCGAAGATAAGACGATGACGGCAATCGAAGTAGTTGGAGGAGACGATGAACTGGATTCCTATCAGGACATCATCGTTGAAGCCAAGGTAACATACTCCGGTAATCAGGCAGAATCCTTGTACACTTTGACCGGAGACACNGGAATCCTGCACGATTCGCAGGATTGGAATGTGACCTTCTTGGTAGATGAATCAGCTGAGGAATGGAATTCCAGTCATAGCATTGCTTTGGGATTGGGAGAGAATCTCTCTGCACCGGGCGTTAAGGAAGAGACCTTCCGCTTCAAGATTCAGTTGCCTACTCAGGATATTGCACGTTCCTATGACGACAATCATTCGATTGGAGTTGAGTTCAAGGTCGGAGCAATTTTGACAGGTGAACTAGGATTGGAAGTCCATGTTCCTCAGAGACATGAGATACGCTTGGATAGTTANCCCGAGCAGGTAGGAGTCGCACCTGGAGGAGAGACGCCAATCAATNTCGAATTGACGAATCTAGGTAATGGCGAAGATACGGTTCAGTTTGAATTGGATGCAAGCACTTTGCCTGAGAATTGGTCTGCAACTCCAACCTCTGCCTCGATTATTCTAAGTTCGACTCAGTCGCGCACACAGAGTTTCACCATCCACGCTCCACTTGGTGCTGANGATGGCACATATGTGGTCAAGGTCAACGCCCTTGATGAGAGCGGAGCACAATTCGTGGATGAAGATGGAAAGGCGATTGATGAAATAGAGATTACNGTTAGTATCGCAAGAGCCAATATCAAGATTGTACAATTCCTGAATGAAGGTGAGGCTCTTTTCCAAGACACCAATACTTTCACTGTCAAGGTCAAAAATGAGGGGACTCTAGACGCAGAAAATGTGGATGTTTCGATTGAGGTATCTGGTTTGCAAGAAATTGAACCTGCACCTAGCGCTACAACTACCATAGCAGTACCTGCAGGAGAGACAGTAACTGCTGAGTTGCAGTTAGATCTAAGCACAGCAGATTTGGCACAGATTCAATTAACAGCATATGCAACCACAACAGTTCAGACTGTNGATGGCGGAGGTCAATCTGAGGAAACTATCACCAGAAATGTTGTTGCTCCTACTCCAGATGAGCCCAATTCATGGTTACCATGGATTATAATCAGTGTAATTCTGTTGGGAATATATGCCGGAGTAAAGGGTCTGGCGGCGCGTCGTGGACCTAAGTTCTGATNTCGATTTTTGTCAAAGCGAAAAACGAGTATTCAATAGTCGCTAACTTCAGCANTCGCTGGGATGGCAATGNTAGACGAGTTACGCAGTCTTGATTTCATCCCTGAACCGGAAGACCCGCGCATTCTCAGCGCCGCAGATCCCAACCTCATGGGCCATCAGGAAGGATTTCGTGCCGAAGTTACAGGTTGGCAACCTGATGTNCCTCCACAGGCTCCATTAGCTGAGAGAAGACGTCGATCAGGGCGCATCCCNGGTTCTGCATTGATGGTGCTAATTATCGCATTGACATCTTGGTGGGGGCTCGGAAATTGGTTGGGTGTTGCTGAAGTTCAATATCCTGATTCAGAGTGGGCATTCGAGGAATCTAGAATTAGAGATCTACAATCAGTGCATGGATTGGATGGTTCTGGAGTCAAGGTATGCATGGTTGATACGGGAATTGACTTAGACCACGATGACTTCAATGATGCCCAGATTGTCTTCAAGGACTTTGTTTCTGGTTCGACAACACCCCTGGATCATGGACTTGACCACCATGGAAGTATGATGGCTGGGATATTGATTGCGGATGGGCATCTCAAGGGTGCTGCCACNGGAATCTCATTATCGGTTGCCGCTGCTCTTGGAGAGCGTCAGGGGATGGAGACNGTAGGGGACACAACTCTAGTTGCGCAGGCAATTGATTGGTGCATAGAGGAACGTTCTGCTGATATCATATCTCNGTCTCTAGGTGGTATGCAGAATTCTGATGGCAATACCTCAAGTGAGGTTGAGAACGCTGTCATGGAGGCTCTCGGAAAGGGCGTATATGTGGTTGCTGCAGCGGGAAATGATGGAGGAGTNGATGATGANGGTCTTGTTTCTTCACCGGCTAACGTACCATTGGTAATTGCAGTCGGAGCAGTNCAGAAGGGGGGTCTGATATGGGATTCCTCATCGCGAGACGATTCCATAACAGATGGACAAGGAAACAACCGCACTGATCCACATCAGAAGCCGGAAATAACCGCACCAGGAGTGGGTATTATTTCGACAGCACCGGGAACTAGTTATTTCCGTAGTAGTGGCACTAGTGGTTCAACCGTATTCGTTACAGGTGTGCTNGCGTTGCTGCTTGAGGAACATCCGCGCATGAGCAGAAGTGGCGGCGTTAATACCGATGTNTGCNTTGAAACGATGAAACAAGCCTTGATGAAATCGACCGCTCCTCTTGAGGAATCCATTGTTCATGACAATGTTTCGGGGTATGGAACTCTAGATGCAATCGCTTGGTTCGATAGCGTGAACGACATTTTGGCTGAGGCGCCGTGCTACGCCTGAACGGTATTATTCATGATACAAATAGGATTTATTGATACTATGTTATATTTATCCGCCATAAAATATTGATACTATCCTTCTATTTTGATACCTTTCAATTGCCCCGTGCTGCGTATGTCTTTTATCCTAGGTCAAGTGCCCCTGTTTGAGGGTAGATATGTCTAGAAACGATATGCGTGGNTGTTTGGTACTCACNTTGATGCTATTGCTGACTTCTTGGTTGGCAATGATTCCAATGGCTCCAGAGGCTGAAGCCGCAGGAACTAATCAGACTACATCAGGAGTATTGACAGGAACTGAAACTTGGTCAGGCTCACACACCTTGACAGGTGATGTTGAAGTCGCTGAAGGTGCTCNATTGNTTATCAATGCTGGAACAACAATCAACATGCCAGTTGGTGCCTATATTGTTGTCAAGGGCTCAATGTGTGCAGGTGATGCATCATGCGGAGCAACTCAGGCTGGAACTGGAAGTCCTGTACGTTTCATATGGCCTACCGCTTCACCGGTTCCCAATCAGACTGGTCGATGTTATGATCCTGGAAATGGTCTAACCAATGCTGATTTGAATTGTGGTGAAGCGATATTATTCGAATCAACCATTGATCAGGCATTGACTTCTTTGTCGCACGTTACTATTGATGGTGCGTATGGAATACCAGTATACATTCCTTCACGCAGTTATTATGCGTATGGGGCTATGGTTTTCGNTGGTGCATCATTTGATCTAGACCACCTCACCTTTGCAAATGTCAATACTTCAAATGTGGTTGCATACGATTTGGCAGCACCCCATATCAGCGATTCTACTTTCGTCCTGGGTAATGATGAACAGGGTTGGGATGCTGCTGCNGTCAGGGCTTTTGATGCTGGAACTGGAATTCTCTCAACNTTCGTATTGGAGAATTCTGCATTCACTGGCAATCAGGCTGCGGATTGTGGAAACAATGGCGGTGGCCGTTCATTGATAACTGCTGAAAACAGTTACATAGACATGAAGACTCTGAGTATAACTCAGAATGCTTATGGTGTCTTCCTGAAGGATTCTTCTGGACAATTTACAAATTCTCAACTGAATGTAAAGTGCAACGGNATTGATACAAATGGGCACAAATCTACAGGTGATATCTCACATACATTGGCGGTGAATAATAATTCAATCATTACCGAAGAGGGTGCACCATTGACTGCGTATGATGAAGCGATTGTAATAGCCAATGACAACACTTTGTCTGGAGCGTCTGAAGGTTCGGGAATGGGTATTCGTGATTCACACCTGATTGCCCATCGAAATGTCATCGGTCCAATAAACGGTTGGAACGGCATGTGGATTTATGGTGAATCCGATGTGGTCGCTGAGAACAATTCGTTCGAAGGAGCTGCTAAAGAAACAATTCTCATTGGAGAGTATCACTATCTGGATCAGGGATGGAATGTCCCTGCTCCNACCAAGGCTAGAATCCACTTTGCCAATAATATAATTCGCAACAATACTGGAACTGAATGCAGTAGCGCCACCGTGTATGGTGGAAGTTTCAATTGCCCAGCGATTCACCTATTCATGTCCAGTGGCACATTCATCGATAACATTGTTCATGACAATGCTGGAGATGGGATGAGGATTACTGGTAGTATTGTAAATGCGCAAGGTAATGAGATGGTGGTTGGAGAATTTGCAGCCAGAGTTTCTCATTACGATGACAATTATGGTAACAAATATGCATCGATAGCATATTTNAGGGACAACACGTGGAACAATGCAACGCAGATATACAATGTCACAGAATCGAGAGTCGCTGTTCAGAGTGAGCACATTCCCAACCCCGGTGGGGGAGAACTGTATCCAGTAATGCTCAGTTGGGGTGGTGCAGAATGTCCGTATGTGCAGAATGAATGTCTGCAGGTTCCGCCAACCGCTGAATGGAAACCTTTCGGAATGCCTTTGGCGATGGATGTCTTGGAGAATGCCACAACATTCACATTTGCAGATTTGACAAATTTCGATCTCAGTAAGGTGCACATCCAGAATCAGAACAGCGCGTGGGGAGTTCAAGTTCAGAAGGGTGAACTAGTTAGATTCCGAACTATGGCAAAGGGTAATCAAGTGGCAGATGCATACATCATGGTTAGAGATGCGATTGGAAATGAATTGTACAATGTTACTACTGACGTCTATGGATATACTCCACATTTCACTTTGCCAAGTAATTTCCANATAGATACCAATTGGAATCATTTGGCTAATGATGCTGGAGAGGATTCCTGCAATGATGGTATAGATAACGATGGGGACGCATCGATGGATTCGGCTGATAGTGACTGTGCAACCAGTAGAGAATACTCCCAATATTCAGTATGGGCGTATAAGTTCGAAAAGGGACAGGCCGAATATTCATTCCAATTGACAACCGCAGTAGACGATGTATTGTCGCTGNCCAATCTTGAACCAAGCATAACTGTGAATCAACCAGATGGTTATTCCTTCAAGCGCTTTGTTGAGTTAGACGGCACATCTTGGGATGGTAATGAAGGACCATACTTCAACGATTGGGACTCACAATGGTCTCAACAAGGAGTGATTAAGCAGATTCAGATTAAGCCACCAGGGGTTCTTGATTGGGATGATGCATACTTCGCAACCGATGAATCGGGTGCCCAGGGAGATGTGACTAAATCAAATCANCCATTCAGCACATGGTCCTTCTCTTGGGACATGAGCAATGATGCCGAAGGAGATTACACATTTGAGATCAGGTCTTTCGATGGTTTGGATTACAGTCCAACGATAACGCGNGTCTACAAGTTGAATACGGTGGCGCCGNCTCTCTATGTTGACTCACCTGCGGATTTTTCATCTCACGATAGTGGTAAGGTCATATTCCAAGGTAGAGCGACCGACCCATACAATGGAATNCAAGGTTCTGACTTGGACAAAATTTGGTTTGAAATCTCAGGCCCGAGCGGATATACTGCTACTACAAGCACTACTGGCGGTTCCCAATGGTCCTGGGAATGGGATTTTTCTGCCCTAGTCAGTGGAGAATATAATTTCACAATCTGGGCATCTGATTCAGACTTCTGTAAGGGAGTGGTAGGAGAGTGTGCTGCGCGCACCATGACNCTNGACATACAGAATGAGAATGACGAACCGGTCATACAAATCACAACTCCATATGATACCGAGAGAATCAGTGCAGACGAAGAGACCTTGATTCAGGGAATGGCGATAGATCTGGATGGGCAAGTGACTAAGGTGGAATTCGAGATAACCAACCAAGATGGATTGATTGAACAGAATGCTCCCAAGACTTTGACGATGAGCGATATTCTACCAAGTGGCGCATGGGGTACTTATTGGGATACTTCGAACTTATTGCACGATAGACAATACACCATAACCGCTCGCGCATTCGATGGCTATGATTACTCCCCACCGGCCATAGTAACTGTGACCATTGATAACCCACCTGATGAGGGTAATTCCCCTCCCGTTTTCAACGCTACAGATTGGGTTGAAGTAATCAAAATCTATTGCGATGTAGGTTCTGATTCTTTGGACCAGTGCGGCGGCGGGGGATCCCTCAATCTGACGAAGTATTTTTATGATGCAGATCAGGTTTTGACTGGAAATAATTTCATCGTGGTTAACAATCCTGATCCAACTGTTGATGACAATCATTACGAAACGGTCATCGATATTTCTGAGGATGGAATCGCCTCTTTCAATCCTATTGTCATGCGCGATAGGAGTTCCAATATTGATGAATGGTCTTTGCCTTCAGTACAATTCCAGTGCATCGATGATTCTAATTCTAAAATCAGTTCATTATTGGTGACTTTCCTTGTGGAATCAGCAGCCTTCACCTACGAAAGGAAAGACGAAGGTGCAGTTTCAGAGGATGGAGCAGTTGTATTTTCCGGGGAGGGAAGACCCGGGGCTAAGGTGGTTGCTAGACTGGTTGACGGTGATCGTTCGATTGGAATAACATATGTTGGAGACAATGGTCTTTGGGAGATGGAGATTAGTGGTAAGGAATTCAACAATATCGGTGACCACGAAATCGTCTTTGAATACGCTGGCAAGGTGTCCGAGCCAATGTCGGTACAGGTTGGAGGCGACAGCGATGGAATGCCCACTTGGGTTTGGATCGCTTCGGGAATTGTCGCTGTTGTTCTGTTGGGAGGATTGTTCGTGTTCTTCTTCGTAGAGTTTGAAGATATGCACGAAGAAGAAATGATGGACGCAACTGCAGAAGTTGAAGCCGCCGATCCATATGCATGGGCGAAGAAGGCTGAACAAACGGCTGCACCTGCTGTGCAACAAGTTGAGGCTGCGACGCCGGCTCCACAACCGGCTGCTGCTTCACAATACCCCGGCTGGATTTGGGATGCGCCATCGAATAGTTGGGTGCCAGACCCTAATTATCCTCGTCAGTGAAGGCTGACAATTAGGTAGCATGGATGATTTTTGAGTTGGTACTATGTCTCGTCCCAAACCCGGTGTTCAGGAACGAATACTATTGCATCTAAGAGACTATTCGGATTACTTTGAAGCGGTAGAGGTTCCTTTTGCACTTTCTCAAATGGGAATCGCAAATGCTGTCGCTATTGCTCGTTCAAACGTTCCTAGAGCTATTGCAGGTCTAAAAGATCAAGGCCTTTTGATAGAGAGGCAGGCACACGTAACTGGCGTTAGTCGAAAGCGCAAAGCCTACTTCTTAACTGAGGCGGGGATTGTTCTTGCTGAAGAGACATGGGGTAAACTCAGGTCATTTCCACTTCGTTGTATAATTTCAGGTGGAGAGATAATTTCGACAACTCTTGGCGAGGCCTCAGAAGTATTGTCAATCAGTATGAGACCAGTAGATGTCATTCGATATCTTGACGATAATGGAGTTATGGATGCTCGCACTTTGTCGGAAGATTTGATTGAAAGAGATTTGTCAAAGCATGTTGAGAAACAACTGGTTATTTCTCTAGGAGATTTGCCTCGCTTGCGACATTTCTATGGAAGGACAATTGAATTGGAGATGATGGCTGATTTGTTGGAGGCTAGAGATGATCCAAGCCGAGCAGTTCGAACCATCCACGTTGCTGGTATCGCTGGTATCGGTAAGACTACTGTTGCCTCTAAATTGATTGAGAGATTCATGCATCGCAGGAATCTACTCTATCACCGCTGCCAGGATTGGGATGGGGCCCGAAGTTTCCTTGAAGCGGTTGCAGATTGGTTGGCTAACATCGGCGATGGTATGTTATCGGATTATTTGGCTGCAACTCCTGTACCAAGGGCCAACGATGCAGCTAGGATTTTGGCCGATGCACTTAGTGTGGCGCCGAGTTTGATAGTCATAGATGATTATCACAAGGTTAGCGACCCAGTATTGCATCAAACTATTCAGGCTCTAGCCCTTAGCATGCCAAAGATTGAACAAGATGTGGGTCTAGTCTTGTTTTCTAGGTCCCATAAGGTAGCGGTCGCAAGCAAGGATGCCGAAGGAAATATCATCAGCATGCCGATGGTACTTGGGGGGCTAGATATTGAGGCATCTCGCAGCCTTTTACCTGCTTTTGAGAACATTGAGAAGGAACAAGTAATATTCATCCACAATTTGGCCAGAGGACACCCTCTAGTTCTTGAATTAATCAATCGAGGTGCTCCTGCCACTGCTTTTCACGAGACTCTTGAGAATTACATCTCGGTGGAGATATTCAACAAATTATCTGCTGAGCAGAAGAGATTGCTTGGCGCATTGGCAATCTTCAGAGAACCTGTGCCTTTGGAGGCATTGGCAGCTCAGGAATTGGATACCGATGAGTTGGACTCATTGGTCGAGCAAGGTTTGGCTCGGCGTGCCGATGCAGAGACATACGATGTACACGATTTAGTGAGAGAATTTTTGTTGATTGGGATAGGGCAGGATACTGCTGAGACATTGCATGGACATGCTGCAAACTGGTATTCTACCCATTTATCAAGTGCAGAATCAAAGATTGAATTTCTACATCATTTGATTAATTGTGCTAAGGTTGAACAGGCTTCAGAAGTTGTTGAAGAATATGGGCCTCAATTAGTACGCGATGGTCGAATGGAATTGTTGAGTATTCTTGAGGCTATAGATGAAGCCGGAATTGAAAATGAAGGTGGCGGGGTACAGGTATTGAGGGGAGATATTCTCACTTTACAGGGCCGTTTTGATGAGGCAAACGAAGTATATGGTATGGCCTTGGATCATGCCAGAAAATCAGAGGACTCACGTAAGGAAGCCTCGGTTCTAGCCAGTTTGGCTGATATTTCCTTGAAGAGAGGAGATCAAGAAGAGTCATTGAATCTGCATAGGCAAGCACTTGAGTTATTTGTTGCTGATGAAGACGCTGTTGGAGCCGCTAGGACCTACAACAACATGGGTTACATCTTCCGTAGACGTGGGGAGGTTGCAAAGGCTAAGCAGGCATACGGTAATGTTGAGGAAATTCTTGCAATGGAATCTGATGAGGATTTAATCCACTCTCGCATTCTTTTAGCTCGCTCATGGTTGGAAATGGGAGAAGTTGAGAAGGCTAGGGAGCATGCTCTGAGATCCCATGAGGAAACTATTGAACACGCTGATAGCGCACTACATGCCAGAGCAAGGGCTGTACTCGGTCGATTTTATGCCAAGACTGGGGATGCTGACCTAGCTCTACACCATTATTCGGATGCGCTTGAGCAGATGGGCAAGGAAGGTGATCCTGTGGCTTTGGTTGAGACCACACTGTTACTCGGTGAAGTTCTAGAGGACTCAGGGAAGATGGAAGAGGCATTGGAGAGATATCGAGAAGGGCTTGTCATTGCAGAGGGCAATGACTTGAGGATGCAGATGGGCGAACTACTCTCTCGCTTGGGAGGTGCTGCGCCCGACCGTGCGCGAAGAATGGAATATCTTCAACGAGCCTTGACAGTATTCCGCGAGTTAGGAGCTGAAGGGCGAATGAGAGAAGTTCAATCTATGGTCCATCAAGCGATTATGGGTAGGTAATCAAGTATCAGGGGATTTACTTGAGATACTGGTAACGCCGTCGCTGTAAACTACCCACACTACACTAGTCTTTCCGAGGTTGACTTCACCTTCGTGGGTAGAGGCTGATGCCGCAGAAATAGTGATGCTGTCTGAATACATGCCCCTTGCATCTATGAGATACAATCTTTCGTCGTCAAGGAATAAGGTCAATTGCCCTGCATCGGTCTGCACGCTCTGAATCTTAACAGGTTCTGCATAGAGAACTTCTGTATCCAATCTGCTTGCAGCGTCTGCTCTTTCTATTGCTGCAGCGACATCTCTCAAGTTGTCTTCTAGCGCTTGTTCATTCCATCTATTTCGAGTAGAATTTTCGATGTCCCATGCCCAGACGCTGAACATGCTCAGCAGTAGGACTCCCAACAAGAAGGTGAATACGTAACCCAACTCTGTAGCGGCGGCGGATTCGTCCTTCCTCAATCTACCTTCCATACCTATCACCTATACTCCATTCATTGTACAAGATACCAGTGAAACTTGTAGACTGAATTGAATCGACTCCCCTTGCGCGTGATATATCGTTTCAGAACTGTCCATACTCGGATGAGGAACCCAGCCTTTGTAGTCGTTCAACATATCAAGGCGCATTGGCGCCGCAGTCCAGTCTTCAGACGCTCGTAGATCATTTGATACTGATGCTGCTAGTGCAGTGCCGTAAGGCCCATCCCATCCTCTTCGCACCTCTCCTGCGGAGGAACTGGTGAGAGAGATTCTTTGCATTAATTCCAATTCTACTTCAAATTCACCTGAACCGATTGAACTGTCGCTTGATGGAGTTAACAATGGTACAGTTATTGCGAATCTTGGGCCCGGCCCTGCTCTATCAACCGGCTTCTTGATTACAGCTGGTTCAACTTCTGGATGATTAGTTACTACCGCACCTGATCTCATTGCGACTTCAAGACCTTTAATCGAACTGGAGAATGTATAGACCAACCGTGGTGAATGCATCGCCCATGCTGTTGACAGAGTTGAGAGCTCATGTTCTCCATCATCCCCTAATATGGTTATTTTGATAGAAGCAGGATGGTCGCCCTCAAGCCAAGCATTCTGAACTTCGGTGTTGCTATCGGCAGCCAATTCTTCCCATGGTAACTGTGTACTTATCCAACCACTAGCTCTGATACCTATACTCCTACAGCGCTGAGCCCCATCATGCAACACGGAAATCATCCCATGCTCGCCCATTTCTGCAACAATTCTCAGTCCATCATTTGACTCATTTGCATTAATATTGACTTGAGTGGCTATGTTGTACAAAGGACCGATGGCCGACTCATGACTTGAAGTTCTGGTGATATTCTCTGAAACATCTGTCCACGTACTGCTGAATCCTGCTACTTGTGCGTGAATGATAGTGGTATTGGCTGGCCTAATCATGAAGTGTGAATGTCCACTTGCCATTCCTGTGTCTTTAGCAGGGATGATGTCTAAGCCACTCCTATTCGCTTCAACAGACTGACTGTCTGATGTCCAAATTAGGTTTATTGGGTCTCCAGCAGTCACTTGCAGACTGCTTCCCGATTGCGGCGGCCAAGATACTCTAGTAGTGGATTCTGGGCCAACCGAGGTTGCTCCAGTTCCCCATCTAATTGTCGAAGTTTCTTTACCGGGGTTGTGGAAGATAATACTCCCTTCAAGCCCGGGAGGTTGGAATGTCGTTGCTAGCATAGANCCTGTTGTTCCGGGCCAGAAAGTGGAACCTGTGGAAATCCCGTCATTTTGTTGAGAATCATGTCTGAGTAGCAATCTGGCATCGGAACTGGATTGAATAGTCAACATGCTATTTTCTTCAACGACCCATTGATGACTCCACGTGGTGCCAACTTGGTGNAAGGAATCCGNTTTAATCACCATCTCCGATCCTTCTTGATCAGCCATTCTCCAGTCTACGTCCATACTGTGNCTTGAAACCAAAGTCACTTCATTAAAGCCTGCAATTAACGGAATTCGCCAACTTCTACCCTCCCCAGTTGCGGGGTTCTGTGATTGTGCTGGCAGAATAGCACTACCTCCGTCGCCTTTGAGGAGTATCACTTGCGCAGGAGAATCCAAAGATAACCAACTCTCGGTACCACTTGTCNCCATGCTCCAAATCTGATCATCTGGAATGCTTTCACTAATCGTGTTCCCATCCTCGACAAAACGCAATTGCATTGGTCCTTGACTTTGAGCAAGTCCCGCATCAGGTGATACAACTAATGTGCCCTCAATCGCTGGTATTCTGTAATGAGTGAAGATTTCTGCCCCTAATCTCATGTCTTCAAAGCATACAGCTGCAATCTCCTCNCCGGGGTGCCGTAGGTCGATTCGTCTATCGAGATCAAGAGCATCATTCAAGCGTAGTGAAGAGCCATCATTCCAAGCTGCTGATATCCACATTCCTCCCTGAAGATTCTGCCAACTGAACTTTCCTTCTATCCCTTTGAGAGTTCCATCACTGAGGTCTCCTGGCATGCCGCTGCTGGACAATTGGTCTATTTCTGTAGAGAGGTCATACATTTGAGATGACATATCGCTTCTTTCAACCGCTCCTTGTAACTCATCGATGACTGGAACCATTGTTGCAAGCATGACGCCAACAATGGACAGAACTCCCGCGAACAACAACACTGTTCCAATGGCTGCTGAAACGGCTTCTTCGTCGCGCCTTACAGATGCACAGGAAATGTTTGCAAGGTTCTGAATCTTCAACTGACCACCACCTGCTGTAGGCCGATTTCAAGAATCAGGTCTGTACTCGGTAGAACAGTAAGCCCGTCAACTCCTGATTGTCTTCCATACGGTGCAATTCCATTGTAGTCCTCTAGGCTGTCAGTTGCAACATGGATTTCATGCCCTTTGGTCCAGTGGTGCACATATTGNGGGTCGATGATGTCGTGCATGGTGTTGCTCATGCTGAAACGGAAATTCCAAACCTCTCCGTCGAATAAGTTGGTNGCACCCCTTGAGGTTAATTCCATAATCGGGTTTGCAGCATGCGGCAATGAGTCAGATGCAACGAGATCAGTCATCATCATCGATAGACGAGGGGTTCCATCTGGGAGTTCATCGAACAATATTGTAGGGAATTCATTGATTGTCCATGGAATTCCAGGNCGCCTTTCAATGACGGCCCCATTGACCATCGCTATCTGCAGTTTTCCTTTATTCATCTCAGAATCCAGTTCTAAGCCACTGAGTGAGAGTATTGCCAATCGGTGTAGNGCAGTACCTTGCTGATCGAATACGTCGAAAATTGCAACATCACTCAGTGAGCTGCTNAGATTGAAGGTCTGTTCAACGTCGCTTCTGAGAACGGACCATTCAGTTTGACTACCGTCATCCTGAGTCAGTCTAAGTGTTGCACATGCTGCATTTTGGCAACTCATGTGAACTTGTGAGTTAGATACCTCAATCTCAACACGTTCNAAATCCGTTAGGTCCGCTTGTAAAGTCCATTCTTCGATATTTTCCACCATCAACATCCTGATGCCATTCATCTCAAGGCTGGTCCNTGAACCGGTTCCTTCAGGGGCAGAACCTGCAACTTCGATTCGGTCTGAAATCTGTTCTGAGAGGATGAATGTTGCCGCCCAATCTCTCTGGTCTTCAAAATCCGAGAGATATGGCTCGATAAGGAAAACAACTCCTGACATGACTGTTATCAACATCGCTAGTAGCATGACTACGCCGACAATCTCGCTGACAGCACTTTCAGACTGTCCGAGTTCGGATTTTTCTCCGCTCACGTATACGCGTGGGCTACGCACGCCGCGGCATAGCCGCGGCGCCGTACATATGGCTATCCCATGAACTCAGACCAACATTCCCGTTTCCAATTGGCTCTGCCCAACCCAATGGGTAAACTCCGGTCCGTCTTGAAGACTGATGGCAATATCTCCTTGAAAAACCTCTTCGATATGATAGAGAACAGTACTCTCTGCAAGGTGAGGTNGATTGTTCTCTTGTGAGAGGTGTGTCAGNACCAGACTTTTTGTCTTCTCANTGACGACNTCGGCTAGCAGTCGTCCTGTTTGATCGTTTGAGAGNTGTCCCCCGTTGGCAGAGATACGTTGCTTCAAAGATTCGGCATATGGCCCCTTCCAAAGGCGCTNGATATCATAATTTGATTCAATCGATATATGGGTACATCCGCGCAGATGATTGGCCAATTCTTCAGTACTTGAACCAAGGTCTGTAATNACTGCTGCTCTTTGCCCACCGGAGCTAGCGACGAAGGCCACATTTTCCGCGCCNGAATGCGGCACTGGGACAGGAAGAAGGGACATGTCCTCGCCAAGTTCGATTCTTTGCAATGATTCGAATAATTCCACGTTTCCAGTAGGGTCCAATCCTAGATGGGAAGCGGTCGTAAAATTGCAGTGTATTGGAATGTCCCATCTTCGGGAAGCTATTCCGACACCACCTCCGTGATCACCGTGGTGATGGCTGACAACTATTGCATCCAATTCCGTTGGCGACATCCCAATTCGATTCATTCTTTTCTCTAATTGTCGGCCACTGAATCCTTGATCGATGAGGATTTTTGCATCCTCGCTACAGAGCAGGGTGGCGTTGCCACGGCTACCGCTACCAAGGTGGGTTATCGAGAGTGGCATGCCAACGCCGCTTCGGGTGAAAGACGGACCTTGAATGAATCCCTGAAACATGCTCTGGAGTTGCGTTTTTCGCGNATAACCCCATGCGCCACCTCGCGTGACGCGCTTGAGCGCGTATGAACCATGCTCCACCAGTATCATAAGCGGCTTTGCAGGGTTTGTTATTGACGGCATGCCGTAACGGGGAGGATTCGATGCGACGCAAGCAAACAACTCTAGTGACCAGTGCTGTAATGCTAGCCGGATTGATGCTGTTGTCTCAGATGCCAAATGTGTCACAGGTTGAGAATGCTAATCCACTGGACACTGCACAAGAACCTCCNCCAGTNTCAGACAGCGACGGNGATGGAATTCCCGATGTACATGAGAATACATATTCCGCTTGGTTAAATTGGACAACATCAGATGCTAGAGATGTAGTAATCAAGGGAATGAATCGAACAGATGCTAGCGATGCCACNATGGATTTCGACAGGGACGGATTGAATAATACCGAAGAATATTGTTGGCCATACCGTTGGAATTGCACTATCGATTCCAAGGGATTGACCGGAGTTCTCGATACTGATACCGGTGAGCGTATACATCTTGATCCGAGAAAATCAGACAGCGATGGAGACGGTCTTCCGGATGGATATGAGGTTTACATGTGCGCTACCGCAAGGAATGCCTANAGTGTTGAAAATAATCTCTACACTTGTGATGGAGGATTTGATCCACTCAATGGTAGCGATGGAGCAATGGATGCAGATAGAGATGGTTTCGATGTAGACAGAGACGGAATTTACGAGCCGCATGAATGGTTCAACAATACCGAAGAGTATGCAATGGGTTCACCCGATAATTGGACGACTGAAGTGGACGGACTACGTTGCAGTTATACTCCACCCGAAGGGCCTTCTTCCAACGATGATGGTGAATGGCCTTACTTGACAGCAGAATGGCCAAACATATACTCTGCTTGTACCGAATCTGTTGATGCGACTTATGGTGAGGACGTTTGGCTGGGTACGAATCCTTCAGAGGCAGATAGTGACAGATTCTGGTATGATGGATTCAGTGTGAATGAGTATTCTGGAAGTGGAGATGGTCTTCCTGATGGTTGGGAAGTTTTCTTTGGCATGGATCCATTGAACCGTAGCGACAGGTTGGAAGACCCAGATATCGATGGATGGGATCTTGACCGTGATGGTTTCATCAGCAAGGACGTGTCTAGTAAGGAGGAGGACNTGGAGAGAGGTGAGGAGTTCTCGAATCTTGAGGAATACAATGTTTTCCTCGATGATGGAAACTGGGTCATGGCGGGTTTGAAGCATGTTCTTCAGGGCTCTACTGAAGANTCACTCACACAAGTTCCAATGTCGCGTTCATCTTCAGCAAGTGGNACTTACTCAGTAATTCATCATGATGTCAAGAATTTGCTGACTTTAGATAATGCTTCATTTATTGCAGCCACGCGGCTTGGATTTTCAACGATTATGATTGATGAAGAACGTTCAGTAGATGATTGGCTTCCAACTGGTTGGGAGTTGAATGATGCANTGCTGGTGGATGCTGATACCACTAGTATTGTTGTTGCGACCAATAAGGGAATCTTGCGCATTCCTCTGGATCCTGTTTCTGATATGATTACTCCAATCATCGAGTGGGATATTATGGAAGGTGGGTCATACAATACGGTGACAATGTTGCAACAGGATGGNAGCGACTCACATTTGCTACTCCTAGGTGCNGAATCNGGCAAGTTATTGCGGCTCTCAGGGTTTGATGGAAGTATTATCGAAGAATATGATGTGCCCAATGACTTGATGCAGGCATTGAGTGATGCCNCCGCCACTCCTGCTGATGTTGAACATNTAGAGCAAGGAGGNCGTAGNNGATTGTTCGTCGGTACNGATGTCGGTTTNCTTGAAATGACAGTNTCNTCAGNNGCNNGTGGTTGGAATTTCACCTCTCCANTATGGCATTTCAGCACCACNGATAATGANGAACTAAGAGAGCCTCCATCGATTGCTCCACGTGGTACTACCGCGGAGTCGGTCAACGCATTGAGAAGTGATGGTCCTGTTGGAACGGANCCAGTAGTATTGTGGATTGGTACGGATTCGGGTCTGCATAAGTTTGACCTAGCAACTGATGCCATACAACATTCTGGATTGTTAGCGCATGCTACTGACGAAGATTTGAATCCTGAAGACTTAGCCAATGCGGTTACTTCGATTTATCCTTACGAGGGTAAATTGATGGTTGGTTCTAAATCNGGAATGTGGACCTTACAGGGTGATTATTCTGGCATTTGGGGAATGACTCTTCAAGAGAGAATCACCGGNCATATCAATGACATTCTAGTCATCGATTCAGGAGACGATACTCTGTTCTTCGCAGGNTGTAATCCTGGACGATTCGCCAATATCGCGTTAATCAACCCAGGTAGCAATGATTCTGATTTCGACGGTATACCTGATGGTTGGGAATACATCTACGGCTTGGATCCAACCGATCCTTGGGANGCCGAACTTGATTTAGANGGGGATGGAGTCAACATGGACTTTAATCAGGATGCGATGAATGAAAGGAATTGGACAAATCTCTTGGAATATCGCTATACTCCAATCAGTGCGCAGGGTTCGAATTCTACAGACCCTAGAGATGTAGATACCGACGATGATGGTTTACCAGATGGAACGGAAGCATTCGGATTCTATTATTCGCAGACCAATCTTTGGTGTCATTATCATCCTAACATGACCTATGATTGCAGCGATAGTGCTGTAGCTGAGGCTGCGAACAATACTTACCTCAACGGTCAACACTCTGATCAACAACTTGACCCTACTAACAAGGACAGTGATGGTGATGGAATGCCAGATGGATGGGAGATTGAGAACCGCAGATGGATTGGCTCAACTTACACTGGCGGAAACAATTGGACATTGGACCCATTGCGCTATGATGACCGCTTTTGGGATGCAGACGGCGATGGTATGAAAAATCTGTGCGAGTATATGTGGGAGAGTTATGTTGCTGACGCTTTGGATGGGAAGATGATAGAGACCCACAATGAAACTCCTGAGGCTGCAGCCTCATGGGTCAAGACTGATCCTAACAATCCGGATTCTGATGGCGATGGTCTACCAGATGGATGGGAGGCTCTCTACCAATGTCTCTGGGATGCTTCAGTTTCAGGAATTAGTCCATTGAATGGAAGTGACGCATTCAACAACCCTGATGGTGATGGTTTCGACATGAATTATGATGGAGTACTCGATTTGGATGAACAATTCGTGAATTATCTAGAGTACCATATCAAAGATACATTGTTTAACGGAACCATGACTACTGATGGGATAGAATTACCTGAAGGCTTCAACACCTCTTTGTTCCTCGATATGTCTGATTGGGGAGCCCCCGAAGCAGCCTTTGGAGAGTCTGTTTCAGCAACCGTAACTGTAGGGCAACCAAAGGAGCACCATGGCTCCAGCGACCCACTTTCGGCAGATACAGATGGTGATGGTATGCCTGATGGTTGGGAGATTAGATATGCGCGTTGGGACATACTCGCCGATGAATGGATTCTCAATCCGGTGAATAGTACTGACATGGGTGGTGATCCTGACAATGATGGTATGGCTAATTGGGAAGAATACAATGCTATTGATCCTTTACTGACCGAGACGAATGCTAACAAGTCTGCTCCTCAATGGTTTGTGATAACAACCGGTAATACCACTTTGCTGCAAGAGTGGTCTTCTGTTCAGACAAGCAAGAGTTTCGGCTCTTTTGTTACCGCTGAACAAATAGCTCGCAAAGGATGGACAGCTGATCCCACAGATGCCGATAGTGATGGTGATGGTTTCGTTGATGGAATAGAGCAATTATTCACCGATTTCAATACCTCGTCTCAAACGTGGACCCTAAACCCTCTAGTCGCGGGTGATGGTCAATTTGATTCTGATGAGGACGGTTTGACAGATTTTCAGGAATTAGCCTTGGCGACTTCACAGCCGGATAACGGGCTGGATCATCCGGCAGACGCTTGGCTCTTCCATGAAGATGCAATTTTGCAAGATCCTCTAAACTTCACTACCAGAATGTTGCTGCTGCTCCAGTCAAAGGAAAGTCGTGCAACTCTCGCATATCAGCAATTCTTGAATTATGAGCAGACATCTCAGACTACTCCAATGTTGAACATGCTGGTTTCGATTTCAGATCCAAGCAACAACGATACTGATGCTGATGGGATGTCTGATGGTTTCGAGTACTGGTTCAGCGAATGGGACTATTCCCTGAATAGATGGTCAATGAACCCGTTGAGCTCTACTGATACCGGTTTAGATAGCGATGAAGATTCGTGGGATTGTGATGAGGATGGAACAATCTCTGAGAATGAGACATTCAATAATCTCCGAGAATGGGAATCATTGGTCTATGGTAGATATGATCGTAGGGTTGGAAATAGTGGCTTCGGACACGATGCTGTTGCAGCCCTGATGGACGAGGACGGCCTCAGTGAATCGGTAGCTAGAGCAACTTTGTACAATGCTTGGGAATCTAGAGATCAGGATAGTGCCGATAGATTAGCCGAGATTAACAAGAACGACCCGAATAATTGGAACCTCAGTCTCTTTGGAGTATCAGACCCTACTTCTTCAGATTCAGATGGAGATACCATCCCAGATGGTTGGGAATATTGTTATGCTTCGTTGAACATGGTCGGTTTGTCATCACCTGATCGTTGGTCAGCTAATCCAATAAATCCTAATGATGCTGAGTATGATGGTGATCTCGATGGTTGGTATGGTAGGGATTTCCAAGACATACCTGCTCCTCAAGGAACCTGGGAAGATCGAGAATTCACACAGATTGGGGATCAAATTGCACAGGGAACTGGAGATTTGTTATTCAGTAATCTGCTAGAATATACCTTTGGAACGCGCCCCGATATCGCGGATTCTGATGGGGATAGTACAATCATGAACAGAACTGCTGATGCTGGCGATTCTCAGACAACAACGGCATATGAGGTTGACACTAGCCTTTCGGATGGTCGAGAGGTTTTCAAGTATGGAATGAATCCCAAGGATAATGATTCAGATCATGATTTCCTTCCTGATTGGTATGAATATTACTATGGTTGGAATGAGACGAATTCAAACTGGTCTTCTTTGTTGAGTGTTGAAGTTGAATGGGAGGATTTCAGCTCTTCTAAGAAACCATTGCATCTTGACATGGGAACAGGACATTTGGAGAGGCCGACATTAAACGAGGTATGGGTTACTTTCAATCCTGCAGATCCTAATGATGCCAACAATGATTATGATAAGGATGGAGATTGGGATTGTACAGCGACTTGTGTATACACTCCTTACACTAATTTCCAAGAATTCTTCATGATTACTAACTCCACTCTNAATTCNCCTAATGCCGTTCTAACTTCTGGATTGACATATCAGGGAANTGCGGTNACAGAATGGTGGCANTTNAGGGNCTATCTGTTNGATAGCNAGGGTNCTGACCCCAGCGCTAGNAATTACTTGCGTATGAACAGCATGCCTACTGACAATATCTATGNTCTCAAGATNAATGATATGGATGNNGATTTCCTNACAATCAACCCAGCAGATGATNTCATTCTGTGCAATGGTTCNAGCACCGANNAATGGGAGATNGCCTTCCCTCTNTCACCAAATTCACCTCCTGTNCTAAGCGCTGGAGAATGGGAGTATGGATGGTGGCACTTTGATCTAGANGGCGATCANACTGCTGAAGGCTCCAACCCNATCGATTGGGACAGNGATGGAGATTGGATGGTCGATTGGTTTGAGGTCAATGACGATGAAGAAGATGGCANTCGAGGAGATGGATCTCCGNTNAGATATNATGCNAGAGAAACATGATTCTGAAATGGACACCGTAGGTGTCCANTATACGTTGCATTGATATCTTGTGCCGATTTGCAAAGTTTAGGCAGGGTTCTCCGTGACTTCAAGAAATGGTTCATTCAAGGCCATGTCTCTAGTCCTGCTGATGCTCATTTCACTTACTATGCCGATGGTTTCACTATTACCAAATGCTTCAGCAGCCGGTGGNTCAGTTCGCCATATCTACACGTTCACAGGNGGGGATATTGAAGCGACTGCATTGTACCAAGGAGCCGGAGCGGATGCTACAAACATGATATCGGTGCCAAAGGGTGCAGAAGTTATCGATGTCGAGATGACATTACAAGGCGCATCAGCAACAGGATGGTCTCAGGTTGATGCAATTGATAGATCGGATTGGATGGAAGGTGAGGCTATCTCAACCGATTCACGCTCAGATGAATTGACACTTGGTTTGTCCTCTGATACTGATATTCTGTATAGTCATCCGCCGCAAGATGAACTGGATGCCAACAACAGCGCTTGGTTGGATGACGGTTCTTACGCATTGCGACAACCACATACTGGGAATACTTCGGAGGGGAGGTTCAATCCTCAATCTCAGGTTTCCAGTAGCAATTTCATGTCTCAAGGACAAGGAGCTTTGTTGAAGCACCACGGTTGGTTATTCATGTCTACTTGGAGTGGTACAAGTTTTGAGAAGATGATTAAACGCCTATGGCCCAACAATGGAAGCGTTGAATCAACCCTTACTCTTGAACAAGGTAGTTGCACCTTACCTTCCAATCCTTCGAGCACNTACTATNCNGCCTATGGATTCAGGGATTGGACAGTCACTCCNGATGAGAAGTTGTACGGTATATTCTCNACATATCGNTANCATTACGGTTCTTCGGCNCCAGTACAGCACCATCGNGTNCTCGAGATAGACGTCCGTTATGATGACGTTTGGAAGTGTTTGGATTCCTATGATATCTCACCACAGTTAAGTGAGTATACCGGCATTGGCTATGATCGAGTTAATGACAAAATTTGGGTGGTACATGGAACTCAACGCAAGTTGGTATCTTACGAATTCCTTGGAGGTGGTCAATTTGATCGTGGCTCCACGATATACACTTTCTCNGAGCCCGGTAGTGGTACTTTGGACTGTGGTAAGGCAGGTGGTTTTGTTCGAGGTTTGGCTGTTCATGGAGACATGTTTTGGATGCGNTGTAAGAAGGGCACCAGTTCATGGTCAACTACGGATGTCCTCAATGCTTGGGCGGTAAGCCCGTCTTCAAACATGTTGACTGGGCAATCTGGTATCAGGAATATCAATCAACTGGGTTATGGAATGTACTACGATGGGCAAAGGTTGCATACTTTGGATTGTGGATACTATACTTGGGGTGGATCAACTCTATACTATCGCCAATTTGGTTCAGGTATCCCTTATTCNTCTACTGCAANTCCCGGAACTTCGACATGGCTTTCCGAACCACTGAATACCGCTGAAGAAATTCTTGCAGTTAATATGGAGACGCATTGGTCAGCACCTTCGACTGGNGATAGAGTTGATTATTGGATAAGCGCAGACAATGGNACACATTGGCAGGCGGTTGAGAGCAATGTTACCTTGCACCTATCNCATCCTGGAAAGGTACTGAGATGGAAAGCACAATTGATTGGCTCAAGTGCAGTATCTTGGTGGGTTGATTTACAATATGCTGAGGCTTATGCCAGTACCGGATCATGGACTTCACCTTCATTCCCTACTGGAACTGAAATTGGTCTGGTAAAGCCAGTTTGGTCTGCTGATGTGCCATCTGGAACAGAGATGAAAGTGTTCGTTTCAAACAATAATGGAAGTGATTGGGATGAGGTTCCGAATAACACGGATTGGTCGTTCACCTCTAATGGAAGCCAACTAAGGTACAGTATACAGATGGAAACCACCAACAGTAGCATTACTCCCAAACTAGACCAATTTGTACTCAGATNCCTTGAGGCATTCCCGAACAAAGTGCAACTGGATATTGGNGATGATACCACATGGGATTGGAGGGGCTTGACCTTNCTCTCGCAGGGGGTCTCTGTTACCGCTAGTGATGATTCTGTAGTTGGTCAAGATGTCTCAATACAGCCAACGATGGTTGATGCTTTCAACCAGCATATTCCTTCCAATGGAATTGGCTCCGTTGATATCCCTATTGCTGTGAAAGCAGCGGAATCAGGTAGGGTGAAGATGACTAATCTCGATTTATCTTACAGAATGAAGACGCGTGTTTTGGATGCTTCACTAGATGGTGGTACTCTTGCTCCAGATGATGAATGGAGGACGCTGGAAGTAAGGGTCGCCAAAGGAGATGAGGCTGAACGCATCATGAGCGTGGTCGTGGAACTCGAGAACAGTAACGGTGATTCGCCTAGTTTGAAGTGGCAATTAGGAGATACTTGCCAAACATTGGATGATGCATCAGGCATTGTGCAGTTTGATGATGGTAATTGTACATCGATTGAGAATCAGTATGGAGTCCGAACTCTGAGAATTCCAGTCAAGGTAAATTGGACTTGGAATGACGAGATTGACATGCAGGCCAGAGTGACAGTTGATGATGACATCGGAAGAGCGGTGAATTCGTGGCAGACTGAGGCACTCGATCTCAGGGTAGAGAATGATATCCAATTGGACGGTCTTCGCGTNTTCGATGCTAACGAACGAGAGTTACTGAATCATGATTGGATGAGAGGTGGTGAGAACATGACTTTCTCTGGAGGAATACATTTCGAGGGTACTTCAATTTCTCCTAAGGCGGGTGAATTCACGATTCAGATAAGTGGTCAGAATTTGACTCAAGATGGAGACCCTATCGGAGACCTAGTAGTCTTGCATGAGGAGCCTAACCCCTCACATGGAGAATACAGTATAACACTGATTGCGCCAATGGAATCCACTCCNGGTGGGATGTTGTTCCAGATNTCTGCAATCAATACCGCCAATGGTTCAGATTATGCAAATCCTGATTACAATACGCTAAGAGTAGTATTGGATGGAAATAGTCCATTGTTGGTTTCTGCGACTCCTGTCGATGGTACGGAAGTTCACAAGGGAAGTCCTGACCAGTCGATTGAGATAGTGATACAGGATAGTGTAGATCCTCCAACGAGAATTGATTTGCACTATTGGTTAGGTTGTAAGTCTAGACATGAAAAATGCTCTGATACAAATTTCAATGGTCTTCCTGAACCTTTGGAATACCGAACCATGACACTTACTTCNCCCGAAGTTAAAGCGGGTGGAATAAACATCTTTGAAGGGCAATTAGAAGATAGCATGCTGGTGCATGGAGAGGTAGTCACATTCTATGTGAGTGGTNCTGATGGCCAAGGAAATCAAGTTGCAATGGGTGGTTCGACAGTGTGTCCGGATTCTCCCTCTAATTGTGGTTGGAATATTGGAGAGAACGCACCTGATTGGGATGCTTCTCTAGTGACCTATTCAATCCGTGAAGAGTTTGAACCTGAGTTGAATCCGGAAAATTCTACAATTGTTGGACATAATGACAAATCTCCTCTTCATCCTGGTATTCCATACAACCTTGTTCTACAGTTGGGTGACATGAATGGTTGGAGTGATATACAGAGGGTACGTTTGGCCCTAGCTGGAGATTTCAATGATGATGAGACGATGATTACCGTCGAGATAATTGAAGGTGAAATGGGTCAACCGGATATGGAATTGAGTTCTGGTGGTGCTGGACTTGCAGTAAGTAATCTTTACAGCGTAATCGCTGAAGATCCTGAGAATTCCTCTCGCGTATTCATTAACATCCGCTTCCAATTGACATGGTCATTCCCTGAGAAGTGGGATACTAATGGAGAGTCATTCTTCATTCCAAAGATGGAGGTTACCGATCGTGCTTGTGGTCTGGACCTTAGTGTCCCCTGCCACGAAGCAAGAATTGGAATGGGTAATGACTTGTGGAGTTTAGACAATGACCTACGCTTTGACCTTGAACAAGGACACATCAAAGCTGTAGAATTACGTAATGGAATGGACCATTATCATGGAGATGAAACGACTTCATTGATTGGTTCAGGTCAAGCGCTAAGGTTCTCTGGAAGAGTTCTATTCAGTGAAGATTCTACTCCTGCTCCTGCGGGCTCATTCGATATTGTTCTAGGAGATTTGGAACATCAATGGAGAACTACTCCTCGGGAAGGTGGATACTTTTCACTAGATATGTTGGTTCCTGAAGTCCGCAGCGGTCGATTGGATCTTTGGGCGACCATGGAGGAAATGCCCGGCTTAGCAACTGATGAAACCACTGAGGATGTTAGACTACGTTTCATAGTCGATAACGGAAGGCCTATCATCGATGGGATTTCAATCTCCGAGGTTATCGACGGAGAGAGTATTCCTCTTTCCAGTATTTCAGAGGCCCAAGTGGTTTTGTCAACCAGTGATGACCACGGCTTTGATCTTGGCACATATCCGACCATGCATTACCTGTTGAGGGCAGGGGCTAGCGAGGTCAGCAGAGGTAGTCTTCCATTGTCAGAAGGCTTGGATGTCGATGGCGAGGTATTCTGGTCGGCTATTTTCGATATCAGTGATTCAGGTGCAACTCAAGTTCTACCCACATACACTCTAGATGTATGGGTGACCGGGGCAGATGCTAGTGGTAATCCATTCGATGCTACTGGAAATACTGAGCCCCAACCAGTTGCATCATTTTCATTCATTCGCACTGGCCCCGTATTGGACCTGATGGCTGAAGACACGACCATGGTTTGGAGTGATCCTAGTCCGGCTTCAGGCGACGCTGTTCATTTGGAGTTACATGGATTCAACACGGTACCGATGATTGGTGAACTCAGATTTGTTCTGGAGCAGAATATTGCTGGTGATTGGATTGAGGTGTCTCAGCGGAATGCCACTATCAAGGGTGAAAGTGAGATACATGTGATTTTGCCATTTAGTGTTCCAGCCGATGCAGAAGGTGCTCTTGAATTCAGAGTGCGTGAATTCGATCAAGGGTTTGAACTTGACAGGAAGAGTACAACACCTCTATTCATCAGTGATGATGTGATGCGAGATGGTGATGCCTTGGCTCAACAGGTGAGTGATTCAGGACTTAGTGTACTGCTTTATCTTGTAGCTTTAGGTTGTGCGATTTATGGTATTTGGATGATGGTATTGTACCGTGATTCGATACGACCTGATGATGAAGAAAGATTAGATCAAACCAGCGATGTCATGCAGGATCTATCTGCGAGCAAGGAGTTACCTCCACTAACTCCGGAATCTACTGCTGTTCCTGCTCCGAATATGCAAGCGGCTTTACCCACTCCTCCTGCCCCCAATATGCAGGCCGCTCTACCCGGAAACACCCCTCCCCCGCCAGATATGTCAGCCGCACTACCTACCCAACCTGCGGCTCCTATCCCTGCTCCTGCTCCGGCCGATAGAGGAATTGCTCCTATCCCTGCTGAAGGTCTTCCTCCGGGATGGACAGATGATCAGTGGCAGCATTATGGTTGGACCTGGCTTGAACAGCAGGGGCGTGCCTGATTGCCTGATGAACTTCCGGGACTAAAGATGACCACTCTGCATGAACGCATGGTGCACATGGTCAGGCAGTTGGATATTCCTGTTCTCGAGGCCAGTTTGGTTGTTTCAAAATATACGCGAATTCTTTTGGAAGCATTACAGAACCAAGCCGAAAATAATGGTGAGAGAATACCAGAGGAGTTGACAGAGCCTTTACCAATCGAGTTGGCAGAATCCGATGAACAGGCAATGAAGGATTTTGATTTAGACCGGCTCTTGGAGGTTGTTGATGAACAACGTATGGATATTCTTGATACCTTGATTCGTAATACCATCAACGAGGAAGAAATTACCCATGCGGATTCTTTGTTTGTCATGCGCACTTGGGAAAGGGACCTGAGGCAGATGTTGTCACAGGTAAAGAGCCCAGGGCAATTGTTCTCACCGATGCAAATTCCTGAAGACCACTAAACAGTCTCCGCACAGGTTGAATAGTGATTGTTTCTTGCCCAGTACATGCAATCCCGATTGTTTGCTATGCTCACAGTCTTCTTGCTGAGCGGTTTGAGCGGCTGCTTTGGAGGTGGCGGTGATGGAATATTCGGCGATGGTGAAGAGTTGTATGGGGAGCCAGGGGGATTGACTTTGGCTTGTTTGAGATCCGACGGTTTCGACAGTATGGTGGTGGAGATTGATTATTCCACAGGATACCAACCCGATTCCAGTACTGTTTCAACATTGAAATCACGTCTGCAGCAAGTTTGTGACAAACCTGGTGGAATCGACATTCAATTGTCAGAGACTAATTTTGAACACCAAGGAAGTTGGAGTGCAGATGATGTCAGAGAAATCGGTAGAGATACTAGAGGAGGAGTTCCACAAGATGGGAAAGTTTTGCGATGGCATTTGTTGTTCCCAAGTGGGTCATATGAGAATGATGGTGTGCTCGGAGTAGCGGTCGATGCTTCAACTGCGGCGGTGTTTCTCGATGATGTGAGAGATGCAGAACCTTGGACAACAAGACCCAGTGCAGAGCAGATAGAGGAAGCTGTTACTGTTCATGAAGTAGGGCACTTGTTGGGGCTGGTAAATTTGGTATATCAATCTCCACGACCACATGAAGATCCAGACCACCCAGGTCATTCGAACAATGAAGATAGTGTCATGTATTGGGCAGTAGAGTCTGGCGATATTAGTAGTTTCATCAGCAACGATGTGCCGGATGAATTTGATGCGGATGATTTGGCAGACCTTGCTGATTTAGCATCGGGTGAGTTAGTAGCTAGCAAACAATTGTGGTCATAATCAGATTCCAAGACGTTTGTTTCGAATTGTCGCAACCCTATTGCTTGAGACTTGCCAAGCATCTACTAGTGACCAAAGATAGATTCCAAACCAAAGAATTACAGTGAAGGCAAGAGGAATCTGAAGCAGGGTCCAATCTCCAGCCTTGCGATGTTGTCGGTTGAAGTGCTGTCCGAGAAATAAGAGTGGGATTGCAGCTAGCAGAACAGCGACAAGAGGGCGAATTGAACCCCACAAGCCGACTCCGGCTGTTAGTTCCCTCCAGATGACTTTGCGTAGACTGACTTTTTTCTTGGGCTGTACCGCAAGTTGGACTACAATCTCTTCTTCGCTCATTCCAACACTACCATTGTTGTTTATCGATCGTACATATTAACTACGCCGGTTTCCTTACCGGCTAATTTTTTCCACATCAGGCCTAGCAAGAACAGCGCTACAGCAAGAACTCCCACGACATACTCAAAGGGTACTCCTGTCCGGTTTTCTAAACCATGTTCGATGGTGCTGAATCTCCAAGCCACTGTTCCCGCTAGTAAACCTGCTAAAAGCAGAGTGTTCGATCTTCGTCTGACCGCAGATTCCGACATATCGGCAACATCTTTTGGGGTCATCTGCATTCCCAACATCGCTCTTAGCCAAAGTGGCAATAGACGCTTGAAGTCGTTAATTGATTGAGAACAGAGCCACAAACCTATCCCCGGCCCTAGTAGCCACCAATCGACTTCTCCCCACAGCCAATTCAGCGGATTGAACTCACTTTGCCAAATCGAAGATATTGCAAAGAATACTGAAACACCAGCGACCGAATATAGCATAACATCAGCAACGATTATTCCGAGGTCTGCTGCTTCTTCACCACTATCATCTCTGAAGTGAGAGTGCGAATGAGAAAGTGACATCTGCTCTAGTTCCCAGTCATTCATCGGCATTCTCTCGCGGTTATGGCATAATGCTCTTGTGGCTGTCTTGAACCCAAGGCATGCGGTTGGGGCCTATGCGTAGGGGGCGGATTCTAGTTACAGGCTATCCTCCATTTGCAGGAGGAACACGGAATATCAGTCAGATATTGATTGAGCGTCTTGTTAACTTAGGATTCGAACGAATCGCAATACCTACGGGTCCTCGTGTAAATGATGACGGCACTCCTTCACATAAGAAGGAAGAGATGGAGGTGGAGTGGAACACTCAGTTGTTATCATGTGATGAAGCGGGTTCTAGGTGGACTGCAGAAAGGGTAAATTCTCTCGAATACGATGCAATACTTCACCTTGGTCTTTGCAATATTTGTGAACAGCCCAGATTGGAATCTGTTGCAAGGAACATTCTGGACATGCGTATTGAAGACAACTCAGGACGTTGCTTACAAGGAGAAAATGTCATTTTGGGTGGATTAGACCAAATTCGGAGCACTGCCCCTTTGAATCGTTTACCAATAGAAGAATTGTGCATGATTTTGGAGGATTCCGATGATGCAGGTTCATTTGTGTGCAATGAAACATATTACCGAACCTTGGCTGCAATAGAAAAGAATGCTGTGCAAGATTCATTTGGACGCCCCTTGCCGTGTTTGTTCCTTCATCTCCCTGATGCATATGGGGAGGAGATTGAGAAACAGTTAGCATTGGTAAAACAACTGTCTGCGTGGCTACTTACTCGTCCACGCATCACTGTAGCATGTTCTGTGTTGGAGGATACTGATGGGAGTCTAATCAGTTGTCGAAGATCTGCAGATCAAAGTTTTGCTGGAGCATGGGAGTTTCCTGGGGGAAAGGTCGAGCGAGGTGAATCTTTGCAAGAAGCGTTCATTAGAGAATTGGATGAAGAATTGGAGGTTGTAATCGAGCCCTTGGCTCCGCTGGCTCAACATGTACACGTGATGCCAAACTTAGAGATTGAGTTACATGCATGGCATTGTAGGATAACTGACGGAATCCCGAGATTGAGTGTACATGATGCTATGCGGAAGTTGCAGGTTGATGAATTGTTGAATGTGGAATGGATCGATGCCGATTTGCCTATGATTGCTGAAATCCAGAAGGCTTTGAGAAACTCAGAAAATGCTGCGTGAAGTACCGTCTCTCGACATCCGATGTTCATCTCCGATGTTACGGGGTACCATTTGTCTACCTTGGTGCCAAGTTGCATCTTCCAACCACTTGCCAAGATTTTTTCCAGATAATTTGATGCTGAAACTACCCCCTAGTGGTTCTTCGTCGTTAAGACAGAATGAGATTTTGTTTGCCATTGCAGCCTGCCGAGACAGTTTGAATATCGTACTGTCCTGATGCAAAGATTGGCTCATCGCATCTAAAGCAGTGTCCAGTATTCTCTCCTCTGCCATCCTCTCAAGAATTGCGTCAAGGCTTAGATTAACGAAATTCCACTGCACCTTTTCTTTTGGCATGGGAAATGAACACGGTCTATCTTCCAACTCATCGGCAATTACCTCTGGAAACAGTTTTTGCAGCGAGTTGAAAACTTCTACAGGGTCATCGGCTCCAGACAAGATTGTCGAGCAACTGACCTGAATTGCCTCGTCCTGCATGCCTAGGGCATGACTGCGAGATAAATCAATAATGCTCTTGAAGGGGGCAATATTCAGGTATTCGCCGCGTAGGGAAGCAACATGGAGGGCTCCGAGCAACCAATTGTGGTATCTGTCGTGCCAACCTATAACGAAGAGAAATGGATTGAACGTTGTCTATCATCACTTCTTGCCCAGACCTATCCTTCTGATAAGCATAGAATTCACGTTGTCGATGGTGGTAGCACCGATTCAACCCTCGATGTTGTTCGTCGATTGAAGGACGATAGTGATGGCCCGCAGATAACTATCTTCGATAATCCTCAACGCAGAGTACCACATGCTCGAAACCTCAGTCTTGCAAATATGCAGGATGATGTAGAGTTGGTATTCGAAGTGAATGCGCATGGCTGGGTTCCAGAAGAACATCTTGAGAAAAGAGTGTCTGACATGCTTGAAATCGAGGCGGAACTAGGATTTCCCATAGCTGGAGTAGGATGCAGGGTCATGCCCTATGGCGATGAAGATATGGGGTTGTTTGCAAGGTGGGTTGAGTCAACAATTTCCAGTCCTCTTGGAAGCGGGGATGGCCAATTTGCTAGGTTTACTGGTAGACACCAACACAAGGTGCCCGCATTTGTTATTCATAGAATGGAAGCGCTTCAGGATGCTCAAGGTTGGGATGAATCATTACCGACCAATCAGGATTCTGATTTGAGCATGAGATTGATCAAGAGGGGTTGGCAGTTGTGGCGTTCAGATGTCAGCCCATTTCACATGGTGAAGCGAAGAAGGCCTCTAGAATTTGTTCGTATGTGCAGAAGATATGGATTCTGGAGAACAAAGACACTATTTCGACATGGAAGTCGTTTCAATATTCGTGAGTTTCTTCCATTGTTCGGAGTCATTTTGACATTGGCGATGTTCTTTTCCGGCTTCCAATATTGGTTTGCTCCTCTGGCTGCTTATGGCTTAGCTGTAGTTCAAGTTGGATTTATGGAGGCTATGCGAAGTAAGGACGTTTCACTGATCTTTGGTTTGCCGTTATTGCTACCGATTCTACATACAATGTTCACTTTAGGAATGTTTGAGGGCTTGATTCGAAGTAGTCTATCAATTGAGGACAGATGACTTAATTCTGTTCAGGTCACGACAACTTTGAACAGTATGATTGTGGGCGTATATGCATGGAACAGAGGAAGAACGAGTTGTTCGGACTGGTTATTCTACTTCTTCCAGCTTTCATAGTCTATCTTTTCTCAAGTATGATTGAGCCCTTGCGACTGGCCTTTAGAGATCATGTTTGGGTACCATTTCTCGCATATGCTGCTGCATTGGTAATCGGTTGGTATCTTCGCAAGTCCTCCGGGGTTCTCAAAGATCATGAATGGCAGAGGGCCAAGGCGATGAAGGGTCTGAAGAAGCACTATGACAAGGAAGAGAAGGGTATGTGGACAAAGGAGGCAGCGATGTCTACTGAACTTAGCCCTGAGGCTCAAGCCGCAATGCAGGGTAGTATTGGTAAATTGATGTCTGAACGAGTGACTGAGGAAATTCAGCGCAACCCAGAAACAGATGCTGAGGGGATCAAAATGTTGGTTGATTCAACTCATGTAGCAAAGGCTTCCAGAAGGGTAAGCGGAGATGAGAACTTCGATGATGAAGCGGTTGATTCCACTATTGGAGCCATTCGTAGACAAAGTACCATGGATCGTTTCTTTGATTGGATTGCCAAGAGGTTCAGGGACAAGGATGCTGCTGCTCAGAGGAGAGAAGCGAAGCAAACAGCATTGAGTGCCCGGGCTGCACAGGCTCCAGTACAGAATACCAATCTTGCAGAGGTTCACCAGAAGAATGAGGTGGCAAGGTTGCAGGAAGCCGTGGAAGTGACTTCAGTTTCAACTCCAGATGTTTATGCTTCCCAAGAAGTTTCTAACCCTGCCCCTGAGGTTATACAGGTTTCTCAAGTTTCGAGCTCGCAATCCATTGAAGAGATGGCATCTATGACTGAGGTTTCTCAGGTTATAGAATCGAAGTCCCAAACCTCCAGTTCCTTTGCAGTACGGCGATGTCAGTGTGGACATGCAAACCCGCCGGAAGAAAGATTCTGTGTTAATTGCGGTACTGAGTTATGATTCCACACCATCGTTCGGTTCATATGATGCCGTCTGCCCGAGCGCTTTGGAGGGATGACTCTGGTTGACAAGAGGGACTACTACGAAGTCTTGGGCGTTGACCGTTCGGCCGATGACAAGGAGTTGAAGAAGGCGTTCCGTTCTTTGGCCAGAAGATATCATCCCGACAAGAATGATGATCCTGAAGCAGACGAGAGATTCAAGGAGATTCAAGAGGCATATGCGGTATTGTCGGATTCTCAGAAGCGTTCAACATACGATAGGTTCGGACACAACCCACCTGGCGGATCTCCATTTGGAGCAGGTGGATTTTCAGGCTTCCGAATGAATTTTGACGATATCTTTTCAGGGGATCTCGGAGACTTGTTCGGATCTTTCTTCGGTGGTTCTAGACAAAGGCAGAGAGTGGCTCGCGGCCATGATGTGTTGCTTAGGCACCATATCTCCTTGCAGGCTATCTTTGATGGTTCGGAAGAAGAAGTAGAGATTGAATTAGCGAGATCCTGTGAAAGATGTCAGGGAAGTGGTGCAGAAGACCCGACTTCGATTTCTACCTGCAACACTTGTGCCGGTAGGGGACAGGTAACAGTTCGTGAGCAAATGGGGCCATTCATCAATCAAACTACTAGGCCGTGTGCTGATTGTTCAGGCAGCGGTCAAGAACGAGGCGATCTTTGTAGTGATTGTGATGGCAGTGGCCAAGTCCACAAGGAGCAGCGAATACGTTTCAATGTACCAACTGGTGCACTTGATGGCACGCGCCTGCGAATGAAGGGTAAGGGTGAACCAGCACCCTTTGGTCGCGGACAATCTGGAGATCTATTCATTGAGATTCGTGTAGAAGATCATCCTTGGTTTGAGAGGGATGGTCCTGATTTGCTGATGTCCCTACCGGTAGGTTACCCTGATTTGGTATTGGGAACTCAAGTTTCTATTCCACATATTGATGGTAAGGATTTGTCAATAAAAATTCCCGCTGGTTCCAGTGCTGGAAATACATTGGAGATTGCGGCAAGGGGTTTACCATCCAGTAGAGGTAGGGGTCGTGGTAATGTGATTGTTCTGCTCAAACTCTATGTTCCTCCAAAGTTGTCTGGAGCAAACAAGAAGCAACTTGCAAAACTACAGGAATCTTTGGGTCTAAATGATGAAGGAACATTGCAAGCCATCAAGGATGAAGCGAATCAAAGAAGACGCAATTTGTGATCACTCTTCTTCTAGAGTAATTGATCGTGATGGTTTAGCAGCAGTAGGTTCTCCCCCCACTAGTCCGGAAAGAGAGAGTTCAAGCCCTTCTCCTTGGCCGGATAATTCCACATGTAGGAATGTCTTGCTTCCCGCTGCAAGGGCATCAAGAAACAATTCGTCTTCTCTGAATAGTAACTTGGGCTGGCAGCGAAGAATTTTCCAGTGTTCACCTGAACTCGATTCAAAGCGTACTGCAGCAACTTCCCAATCATTGTTGATGATATTGATTCCCAAGAGAATTGGCGTACCAGAACTCTTGCTAAGTTGATGGGGTAACTTCCAAAGAACCAATTCGAGGTCATCAGTTCGATGTCTCAAATCAGGCTTACCCCACGTTTTAATGCCAGTGTTCCATTCTAAACTAGCTATGGTTCGCAAACTGGTTTTCAGGTCTAATCTTGCTTGTTTGACTTCTCCTTTTGCCAGTAGTTCTCTTAAAATGATCAATCTTTCTTTATCCGCGGCCAAACGTTCTGCTTGGCGTGCATGTGCTCTATAATTCCATAAAACCATCACCATCGGCATCAATAGCAACATACCAAGGAACCAAAGTAGTGCTTCACTGACATCGAAGACGAAATCCTCGGCCTCAAACCACGGCTCTTCCCCTTCTTCAGTTTGTATGTATTCAACTTGTATCGTCCATGGAATTGGTGTTTGGTTGAAGTCCCCCCATGACCAATTCGCCAAAGAATCACTGATTTGTAAGCTCTTTATTCTGATTAAGTGGAGTCCTGGGCCAATTTCGAGTGAGGCTTCAGTTTGTTCTTCAATACCCTTTGGAGTGGTGGTATTGGAAACAATACTACGATCACCCCAATCCATTTCGATAATTTCGGCGCCAACCAGTTCATTGTCAGCAAACAACTTGACTCTGACCCGGAATCTACTCTCTTCCCAGCCTACCAGATTGATGAGGTATGTGTCACTTCCATCATAAATGGATGTAGTCAACCATCCTGAGTAAGAGTCCCCATCTTCCATAGGAAGGGCGTAGAAATTTTCTACTGCTACGCTTTGATTCCAAGGAATATTTCCAGGTGCATCGTTTTCTACTCCATAATCGGAATAAGTTTGGCGACTTGCTTCTAATGCCCAAATTAGGGCCTGATCTGAAGTGAAAGTAAAGCGAAATAGTTCTGTACTTTCAAGACTCCAGAATTGTATATTTTCCTGTTTGTTTATTACTTCATATAATTCGATCATTGGAGTCAAGGAGACCCAGATTCCATCAACCAGTGCCTCGCAAGTGACATTCAATTCAGCAGTGCTTCTGAACACAAGGTTCCATGCATTTAATCCACTTGCATTGATGATTAGAACGTCTGTGTCCTCATTACCAAGAATCCCGGTATTGTACGCCATTCCTTCATCATCCAATTTTTGTACAGTATTGGCTTCTCCTGTGCTTGGCCAATCTCCACTTTCAGTATCTGAAGATGCAGAGTGGTGTGCTATTCTGGCGGCGAAACTAACTTCACTCTGGCTGCTATTTGCAACCAACCAATATTTGCCTTCGTCAAGTCCAATCCAGATTCTTTGTTCCTGTGAACCAGCCGAGGTATTGCTAGGGGTTGAAAGTTCTACTACCGGACTGTATTGACTATCGTTTGATTGAATTTCGAGACTTAACTCATCTGATGTGTGCAATAGAACCATTTCGATTAAATCCCCATGTTCGGCTTCAAATGGCCAATATATCTCACCCGCTTCTGCTAGAGTAGCATTGACCCATGTGGAATCAGGGTCGGAGAGGGAATCAGGATTTTGTCTGAGGATGTTATTCTTATCATCACTGCTTGTAAAACTCAAAGGTGCTGAATGCGCCCTATCCGATTGTCCATGCGATTCGCTCATCGAATTAATTTCTGGAAGACTGGCTTGAAGATCTAGATCAATAACTCCGTCACCATTGTTTTTCATACTGATAGTAGTATTTCCAGCAGGAATCAGGCCTTGCATATGAGCGCCGGAAGTCACAGTTGCAGAGTGAATAGTTTCAGATGAGTCAATCAATTCCATCTCGAGACCTTGACAATCTACTGAACACAATGCCTCTATCCAGAACCACCCTGATTGGGCTTCAAAAGAAAGGTTGTGAATTTCTCCACTAATGAGTTGTAATGAATTACTTTCAAGGACATTTTCCTGTACATTTGCAGAGTTGGCCGAAGAAGAGGTAGAGATTGTAATCCCAAGCATGAGAACTGCAAGTAGAACGGCTACAATCCGTCCGTTCTCCGCTGCGGCCATGACTCTCCGTGGGGGAGTGGTCTTTCAAATCATTCAAACCAATGATTCGCATCGCTCGATTTATGGAAGCGCATGTAATGGGTCAGACTTTACTGTCAAACCATCGAATGGCCAGGATTATTGCGCTAGGAGACCGAAAAAATCCTGCAGTCTTGACACCATGCATGATTGCGAGAACTGAAGATGCACTTCTGATTCCAGAGCAGATGGCTCCCTTCATACATGAACAGGATAATTCGGAATTACCAGGTAGCCTGCGAATCCATTCTAGGCTTCCTTTGGCTATACCATTTGAAGGAAATGGTCCTGATTGGAGTATTAGATTACCACATGTATTGCCACCAAGTATGCAGGACGCAGATTACAAACAAGATGGTAATGATGGTCCACTGTTGGTAGTTACTTGGCAGAAATTATGCCATGATCCGAAATTAGTCAATCCTGATTTGAAACCGCAGATTGTGGTCCTATTAGATGCAAAACAATTGGCACAACATCCTGGAAGATTGGCTTCGGCCTTACTTATTCTACGCACTAGGTTTTCTTCATCGTTGATATGGTGTCCCGCAATTTCAGGTCCTGACAATCTCGCCCTACTAACATGGATGGGAGTAGATGTTCACGATATGGCAAGGACCATCCAATGTGAAGCCAATGAGCTATTGCTGACTTCTAGTGGCCCGCGCCATCCTGAAACATCTCTGTCAGAAGAGGTGTCCCGAGATGCCCATGTGAGAATTTGGCGTGAAGAATTGGCTAATGTAAAGCAGGCGATAAGAGAAGGACGACTTAGAGAATTAGTTGAACAGAGAGTCCTATCTAGTCCTAGAATGGTTGAGCATTTACGTTATCATGACGCGATGGCGTACGAAGAAAAGGCTTATTCTGCTTTATCGGTAGTAGTACCCACTGGGCATGCATTACGGGCCCATTCCGCCTCTTCATTGAATGATCCAGAGGTTTTGGATTGGGTGAATTTCATGCGCCTAAATTATCTCCCGCCAGAGTCCCGAAAGGAAGTCTTGGTATTGTTGCCATGCAGTCAAAGAAAACCATACAGAGACAGTAGGTCTCATCGTCGTTTCCGAGAAGCCCTGGGTAATACTTCCGCCCATGAAGTGATGGTTACTAGCCCCCTTGGATTAGTGCCTAGAGATATAGAAATGATTTGGCCTGCAGCACATTATGATGTGCCAACAACAGGCGATTGGACGGAAGATGAGAAGGTTAGAATCAATGATGTCCTCTCTTCGCTAATCGAGAGGTGCGACTATCGATTGATTATCAACCACTCTGGGCTGGAATTTGATTTTCTTAGTGGAATAGAAGTCATCAATACGCGCGCATCAGATTCTGCGACCTCAAAAGAGGCGTTGGAAAGACTTCGAGATACGATGTCGCAGGCGTGTGAAAAGTATGATATTGGCCGCCAATCAAATTCGCAGCGCTTACTTGAGGAATTCAAATCAGTTGCACGTCGACAGATGCGTAACGATTCATGGATGAATGGTCTTGAAGTGGTTGGTAAACCACCCCAATGGAAACTTGCAAAATCTGGCGTTCAGATGGCTCAATGGCTTCCCGAACGTGGGTCTTTGTCTCTTACCAAGGCCGCATTGCCACTATTGTTTGAGAATAATTCATTACCCACTATCGAATTGATTTCTGGTATTGAGTGGAAAGGAGATGTATTTTCTTCTAATCTTTTGAGATTTGATTCGGATATCAAGAAGGGTGGGGATGTGTTGGTTTTACAAGATGGAAAACTGCGAGGAATGGCTAGAGCAAGCATCGCATCATGGGCATGGCCTGACTCACCTGGACGCCTCGCTAGAGGTCATCATCGTCTCTAATGCACAATTGATGCCACTCTTCACTAAACGATGTGGTTATGAAGGGGAAGTGGGTCGGCGGGTCGCTTGAGGTCTGTTTGATGGCAAGGATGTACACTCACCGCAGGGGGAAGAGCGGTTCTTCCAAGGTTCATGGTCAGGATCTACCTGAGTGGTCCAACACCGACAAGGATGAAGTCGAGAAGCTGATTTTGTCGCTAAATGAAAATGGTCATTCAAATGCGGAGATTGGGACAATACTACGTGATCAGCATGGGGTTCCCGATTTGCGGAGAGTCATCGGCATGAGGATTTCAGCATTCTTAGCTGGAAAGGGGCAAGTTCCAACTTATCCTGAGGATATGATGAATTTAATGCGCAAAGCAGTTTCATTGATTGACCACCTGTCGAGCAACCGTAAGGATTTACATAACCGAAGGGCTTTGGAGTTGACCGAGTCCAAGATTCGTCGTTTGGCAAAATACTACCAATCACACGGCCGTTTATCTGCAGATTGGAAGTATAAGAGAGACCAAGCACGTCTGATGGTCGAGTGAGTTTTCTACTCGTCTTTCACTCCAGTTTTCGTTCTTCTATTCACCTCATGTTGAAATGCCTCGGTTATCTGCAGGTAATGTTCGAATGCAGGCGTGGCATGATTCTGAAGAGTTCTCTGTGATCAGAGAGACCTTGCTAAGTGCTATGCCAATCTTTGAAGGTAAGGATACGTTGACTCTTGTCGCACCATGTAATCTTGGAGGAGTTCTTGCGGTTGCACATCTTGAGGCTGCATGTATCGATGCAGGTATTCCATACAGGCGAAAGTTCCTTGCTGGAGACGACAACTTACAATCCAATCCAGCGATATTGGTTCAGGATTCAGAAGGCATCTCATCTAGCATATTCAAAGAAGGTTGTTTGCGCTTAAATCCGATGGAGATGGAATTTGATCTCGGTAGTAGTGGGTTGCGTAGAAATGGTGTGATTGAGGAGGTGTGTCAGAGTGCGATTCTTGCTAGCATGGTGGCTTCGAACGGAGTCTTGGTCAAGAGATTAAGACCTTGGGCATTGGCCGGTTCATGGCTAAGAAATACCATGGATAACGCCTTTGACGCTCAATATTCCAGAATCAAAGAGCTGTTGTCGCAAGAAGGGACAATTCGTTTGGTTCCAATGGTTGAGGTTGAAGATTGTGATCTTCTCTCTCTCTCTGGAATTTCTGAGAGCCTATTGCAGAGGATGAAGAGACATTGGTCAAAGATGGATTTGGCTCAGAGGTCCAGTGCTATGAGTGACCTGATGTTACCTGTCTTGGAGGCTGATTCACCATCTACTGCTAGAATTGAGGAATTGGGTTGGTTACGAGTTTTGTCTGCTGATTGGAACAGTGACATGGCAACCATGCTTGGAAGGATTCAACGTGATTGGCCAAAGGATGACTTAGGGATACATTGTGCGCGACTTGTCGATCAATTGTTGAGCACTGGTAAATTGTGATCAACCAACAATCTTGAGGATTCTACCGCAGCCCCCACAAGGAAGCCTCAATGGTCTAACTTCCGAAACCACTGGATTCACAGTTGTACATTTAGGACAAGCGATAGTTGGGACTTCAGGCATATCAGAGGTGTCCGGCACATCATTACCTAACCTGCTAGGTGTGATGATGGTTGTTACCATCCACATGCCACCAACTAAACCCATCAGTGCCCCAAGATTCTCCATTGGATAAGCGTACCAATATGCCACAAAGACTAGAGGTATCAGTATGGATTCTAGATAGAGGGGTTTGCGAGTCTTTCCACGACCCAAAATCAAGCAGGCTGAGAACATGACTAGGAGTAAGCCTGTGCAAATCAGGAATAGTGGTAAGGGTCCGTGCAAGGGATTTGTTGAAGGTTTGATTTGTACGTCGAGTTTACCCCATTCCAGAATGTCATCTATCTGGAAATTGAAAACCTCCTGCGTTAGGTGCCTTTCGTGATTATATCCTAACTCTTCAGATGCTTTTTCATCGATTCCTATCAATGCTGACTGGCTATCTGTATGTAGGCTGACAGATAGGCTGGCAGTTCTCCAATAAGTGTCGATTTGTGGTAGGATGAATTGTTCAATGAATAGAAAGTACTCACCTTCGGATATGCTTTGAGTGGTGCTAATGGACAACGATACTGGATTTCGTGAGACTGTCATATCATCATTCATACCTAGCCTGACTTGGAAAGTGTGGAACTCATCAAATCCAATGCTCCCTAGGAGTGCTTCAGGGTCCACTTGCAATGCTTCCTCCATGAACCAATTCATTAGTGCACCAGCAAGTAACTCATTGGTCATTTTCTCAATTTCATTATTGTCGATGACCTTGTCATTGTACTGTTCTTCGCTGAAACCNCCATCGAAGTCAGCCCATANNGANTCCGAACTCAANCCATCTGCTCCTTGATTTGTCAGNCCCCANCGNAACCAATATGCCATGTCATCAGANATACTAAGTTCGGTATTTCTGGTCANAATCATACCATCTCCATCTTTCTGNAGGTCNGCATCAATACTGAATGNGATNCCACTNCCATGAGCNGTNCGCAAGGGNTCATCTTTGCTGTAGAATGTAGTNGACCCTCCTTCATCTTCNAGTTCAACTTCGAACTCACTAATNGCAGACCAAGTGCCAGTAGTTGGTTGTAAGGAATATTCNACTTCAACGGAAACCGTNCCTTTGTTGAAATTNTCAGGAGCAGTCCANGACCATGTCGCCTTGACATCTTGTCCNGAAGGGGTTTTGACGGGATCNGCNNCGATTAGTTCTCCTTCNATTCGACATGANAANTCGCCATTTTCNACCAATTTTTGACCAAATCCAGAGCGAAGAATNGCTGGTAGATGTAGGGTTCTNCCATCTACNAATGGGGCTTGNAGGTCTATGTCCAANAGAGGAAGNTTGCCGTTCAACNTACTATCGTATTCNGTATCNCCCCATNGGAACTCGATACTTGCTCCAGTAGTAGGGACTACGAATACCATGCTGGANAGAATNAATTCTACAGANACTTCGTCACTACTGACCAAGGAACCTGAATCTACTTCGATATCTATGTCTAAAGTTCCGCTTCCACTNGGGANNTAGGCATCNTGTGCAGGGGTTTGTCCAGAATATGAATTAGGGCCTATGTCTACCTTTGCGGTTGCATTGATTTGCACCCCNCCTGCNTTGGACACTTCATAGTGNATCGAGAAACGCCATGTTGTGGAATCATAATTCCCATGATAACCNGGTTGAATCGACCATGTGCCAATGCTTTCCTCGCTAGGNATAGAAGTTGACAGGGATTTGCTTTGTTGGTCTCCCCGCTCATTATCAAANGGAGTTAGTCCATCAGCTGANANCAGAAAGAGATCTACNGATTGGCTATCGCAGCATTCNCCTTCAGCAAGAACAGGTTTGATGAANGGCANTGATGAGNCTANGGGGAGTATCATCAGCAAGGCGATGAAGACAGGGCGTAGACGCATACTCNTTGTCTCCATGCACGCTGTGTTGAAACCATACCTTTCAAACCAACGCCATTGNGGATAAGAAACANTGGATTACTGTTTCAAAGNGCNCTTTCCAAAACACTGCCNAATTCGCGCTCAAATAGAGTTACGAGTGCTTCAGANACTTCCTCGTGCANNTCATCAGGCAATATCGACAGACCCAGNCGAGCNGCNGCTCTAGTNGCCTTTAATTCGGCATAAACAGACCTTGCCTTTGCGTTGAAGTAGTAGGTTAATGATTCTCGCAGTTCTTCTTTGAGTTCNGGGTCNTCATCGATTCTATTCTTGATGTGANTCTTCAATTCATCCTTTACTAGGTCCCTTACCGCTTCNAGCACTAGGTCCTCAGTCTGCATNAGGTCTCGCAATTGGTCTCGGACCGATCCGGTGAGGATTCTCTCAATCGCCATGAAATCCTGACNCAGCGGGTGTTTTTCAAACATTGCTTTGNCAATTTGCCACTCTTTGCTTAGTGGAATGGTTGAAAACCATCAACCTACTGCGTGGTATGAGTGAGCCCATGTCCGAAGTACGAATTCGAGATTTAGTCCTAACAGATGAGCATGATACAGTTGACCTTGAAGAGAGCTTGGTTGATGCAGCAAAGAAGTTGTTGTCATTACCTCGTGGTATTCTAGTNGCACTTGATGATGGTAAGGTAAANGGNGTTCTGACAAGCATNCAGATTCTTGCTGCAGTTGCTGAGGGANCAGACATGTCTTCCGAGACATGTGGTNCTCACATCGATACCGACGTAATGGAGGTTGGACAAGATGATATCGTNTCTGAGATTGTTCAGACAATGAATGAGAGGCGCCCACACGCAGTNGTTGCAATTGATGATNATGGNAACTTNTCTGGATACTTCTCTCCNAATGANTACNGNCAAGCNATGGCNTTNGCNCAGAATANGCCAGCNATCCAAGCATTGGAAGAATGATTACCCGTGGCAGATGAACAATCCGTTCTCTTCCTTACGAGCATAACCGATACGCTCGAGTTGTAGNAGTGTCCCATTTGGATGGTTATTGTTTTCAAACAAGACCACNTCTTTCTTNAGTTNNCCATTTTCGACCGAGTGCAATATNGTTTCATGNCCTGTAGGTAGCCAGTGGATGATGCTGCTGCNAGTTTCAGGCTCTANGGATAGNATTTCAGCGCGNCCNNCACCNTGNAATCTNACGTCNGCTAAGTCCTTCANTCTAACAANTCCATCTTTTTGCATTGCCATTTGTAGGTCTGCCTCTTCGATGANCACTGTTNGTTCAGATATATCGAAAACCCGCTTTTCAAAGTCATCGTGTTCAGGATGTGCTGCGATGTTCAACGTTGTAGGNATTGCAACAGATTTGCNATCNAGAGTGAANTCCACAGGCTTTCTAATCGCCGATGTCCTTGGGCATTTTAGATCNATCACCTTGGTATTATGCGAGTGCAATGTTGACAGTGCGGCGTTGATNTCCTTTTGGGTCAGNCTCAATTCTAACCAGAATGAGCGTAGTGCTTCAGCATTGATTCCTTTTCTCCTTAGTGCGGCAATGGTTGGTAAGCGGATATCATCCCATCCCTCGTATTCGCCTNACTCTATATCTTGCCTCATTCCTGANGTGGAGAAAGAACCGAATTCGTGTATCTTTACTCTACCCCAATAGATAGTTTCAGGATATTTCCAGTCAAAGTGTTCGTATAGCAGAATCTGCTTACGGGTTGAATCCATCAAATCTTTACCNCTGATGATGTGAGTAACNCCNTGCAAGTGGTCTTCAACTGCACTTTGGAAATCCAANAGNGGCCAAACGCGCCANCGACTACCAATCTCNGNNCTNGGGTGAGGATTCTTGNTTGTATCCTGTATTCTCAAGGCCGGCCAATCTCTGAGGGCAGGGTTGGCAAGTTGCATATCGGTCTTGANGCGAACTACTGCGTCTCCAGGTGCTAAAGTTCCATCATTCATCTGTCCCCAGAGTTCTAAATTCCGTTCAAGGGGATTTTCCCGATGCGGGCATTCNGTCTTGTTGACTCGATGTNGCTTGAATTNTTCNGCACTACATTCGCAGACGTAAGATCCATCTTTGTGAAATAATTCTACGGCATACTGGTGATAGATTTCTATACGGTCGCTGGCAATGATTACTTCNGGNGTGATNCCACTCAACCAGATGAACTCCTCCTCAATCATCGAATATGCTTGTGGCAAGGGAGGTTTNCGAACAGTATCGGTATCATCAAATCGNAGAATCATNCTGCCATCATATCTCTTAGCATATTCAGAATTGATTACCACGCCTCTGCTGTGTCCAAAAGAAAGAGGACCATTCGGGTTTGGGGCGAAGCGTAGAACTACTCCACCCTGAACAGCATCAGGTAGTTCACTGAGGCCGGACTTCCTCTCCTTGGTCTGCTTCACTAGAAGATGTGGTGCTAATTCTTCAATCTCCTCGCGAACCGCTTCCAATCCTTCTTCAGCAGCCTTTACATTAGCCATCTCAACNAATTCAGCGACNAAGGGGGCGACTTCTTTGCCATGTTTCCTTAGATCTTCGCGCTCGGCCATCAACCTACCGATGACGCTACCAGCCTGTCCTTTCCCCTCATACTGCAGCGCATTTTGCAAGCAGTAAGCCCTGATTAGATCGATACTCTCGGCATCGAGTTGCAAGGACATGAGGTGTNCGCAGCGAATCCACCCCTTCAATGCGGTGGCTNATAATTTCTCAAAACAGGGTTCTCTGTGCAGGTTCGGGCGNGCCATCTTTGACNGGAGGCCGAGTAGGNGGNCTTTGTCCNTATTCTTCGATACAGATGTCTTCACATGTCTTCCAGCGCCACCTGATACAATCGTCAGGAATTCCGTCTACAATCAATCTCCTTACCGCTGCGCGTGTTGTCGGATCAGAAGGATATCCTGAACCCAATTCAAAACCTTTGATATTGCTTAGTTTCTCAATCGCCTCATCCCTAGTTTGTTTCGCTAGAATACTGGCTGCAGCGACTACAGGATAGTTACTGTCTGCCTTGTGTTCACTGACGACCTGCCAATTCTCTTTAGGCCATTCTTTCATTCGAGCACATACATTGTCGNCAAATCTNTTTTNATTNANATCGCAAGCATCNAATCTNAAAATTCCNGATTCTAATCCNNGNATTACAACGTCGCTACANAGTGCNAATAAATCGCATTCATGNTGATTCAAATCACTNCTCTGCATNGCATTATCTATGGCNGCTGCAGTAGANGTATGAATGTGNAACCTCCAGCCTCTAACTTCACTCTCCTTGAGTATCCATTCGGTCAACTCNAAACGACGTTCAGCAGTCAAGTCCTTTGAATCTCGTACCCCCGCTTGTTTGAGTAGTTCGACATCATTTTCTGGACAGGCAAATGCTGCTACCACCAAAGGGCCAATGACGGGCCCCCTGCCCGCTTCATCAACACCAATTCTCCACATACTTTTGCCTCAGAGATCTAAATCATCCTCGGGTTCTTCATCCCCGAGGATGTCATCCAAGTCGAAGCTCTTCTCCATCAATTTTCTCGGGTCTTTGCGAATGGTCCGTTCTGGTTGGATTGTAACCTCCGGAAGTGCAACATTGGAAGAATGTGGCTTAGCACCTCCTTTCTCAAATAGTTCAGTTGCCATTTCATCCATTTGTTCCAGTACGGATTTCTCATCATGGTGGTCAAGAACTGTGGTTGCAGCATCTACTAGTTCAGGTTTCACAGGTTCTGCTGCAGACTGTTTTCTTGGTCCACTCGTCAAGTTGAACGCAGCGACAAAATCCTGTGCATCAATACTAGGACTGTCTGGTAGTTCCACAACCTTTTCCCCACTCTCTTCGAACTTCTCGGTTATCTCAGAGAAAGTTTCCTTTTTCTTCACGCTGGCAGCAAACAATTCCTTCTTTTCTTTGTCCTCGGCCATCATTCTACGCCTGCGTTTCATGGTCAAATGTATGGCGATAGTTGCGAATATTACTGCAAAGAACGTGTACGAATGTTTAGTCCATAATTCATCGACGATTTCTATCACTGAGCTAAGGTCCAACCACGCTTCTTCCTCTCCCTCGTCAGTATTCTCCAGCCAAGGAGTCCCAATCCAAGTACGATTGGCTGAAGCAGTTCTTTGGTCACCATCAGGGTCAGAAAAACTCCACATGCTGACGTTCATCCAAAGGGTTCCATTCAGCGGTTCTTCTACAGGGAGATGAGCCCAAGACCTGAAGGTCATGTTTTGCCCCGGTTGTAGGTCGAGAATCTGAAAGTCTCTCAATGGTTCAGCCTTCCAGTCAAATTCTGCATCATCGGGAGGAATCAATCCATGTCCTGTATAATGGCTAACCGTCAAAACCACGATTAATCCGTCAACGCCATTTCCCATATTTTTGACAGTGCAAGATAGCGTCATGTTTCCGCTAGCATCAACTTCATCCACTACTTCCTCAAATACCCAGTTGGAGCGTAATGCAACACTCAAATTGATGCGTAATGTGTCGATAATACTTCCATCAGATTTCAACTTCAGCCTCCATAGAACTTCACCTTCTGTGAATGCTTGTACATCTTGCTCAATACTAATGTCTATGTTTGGAATTTCTTGACTTTCACCTTTGGCCAGATTCAATTCGTTAGTGGAGATACTCAAATCCACCCATGAAGGTGTAACAGGTTGCAAAGTGAACGTTTCATCAAAATTACCGCTATTGGTTACCGTTATGCTACCTCGGCAGAAATCGCCAGGATCTAGTGATCGGCAATCGAAACCGGCGAAATCGATTTCTGCGGAACGATATACCGAGATGTTAGCAAATAAATCGACCGAAACTTGTCTTTGNGGGGCTGNTGGGCTGTAAGCGATNACCCTGATGCCAACGCTTCCTTCAGATTCATAGGGTGCTTGGAAAGAGAAGTCAATAGTTGCCGATTCGTTGACTCCAAGTAAGGATGCATTGTATTCGCTGGCAATTCTTGCAGTCCAGCCTTCGTAAGACAGAATGTCTGAAGCATCCACCCCTTGGATGAGTTCGCCATTCTCGTCCAAAGGCAACAATTCCAATTCTACTCTGCTTTGGGAATTTCCAGAGTTTCTTACCGAGACTTGCATCTTTCCAGTTCCACCAGGTTCAATCTCAATTCCATCTGATGCACTGTCTATGCTTGCATTATGGAATACCTTTGGAACTATAGAGAATGAATAANTCGATATTTTAGAATCCAAACTTGAGATAGCGTCCAACTTCCATGTCAGTCCCTGTCCTGCGATGGGCGTCCCATTGATTACAGGGGGTACCCAAACNGAGACGTTGACCCATCCTATTTGTCCAGGTTGTAACTGGATATTACTGCCAACTGAGGGTTCTGCAGGCAGATCCCACTCCATGTACCAGCCTACATCTCCTGTCAACCGTATAAGCGGNTCATCCGCCGAACTACCGTTATTGGTTATGTTCACTGCAAAAGAGAAAGGGGTATCGGGATTGACGTTGAAAGTTGATGAAGTACTACCCCAATCAAGATTGCTTTGCAGATCTACCGAGAAGTTCAGAACGTTGCTGAAAAATGGTTGGGATTCTCCATCTTTGTACCATTGCAAGTGCAATGTCTGCGGCCCTAGTGGGGCATCTACTTCAGGTGTCAGTTCGAATACTAGTTGGCCAAGATTTCCTGAAGGCATATCGATCGAATTGCTTGGCAATCCGGAAATTAGGACCTTATCGAGGCTAGAGTTGCTGCTAACATTGACGGTCATGTCTTCAACCAATTGATTGTGCCAGACCATTGACACTTCAGTAGCGAGTTGGCGATTCAGATGCANTATTCCAGGATCAGAAACACTGAATCCTGATTCGCGTCCAGAAGTCCCATTCTCATGTAATGTGGAAAGCTCCGTTTTGCTCACTAATGAAACACAAACTAATAGCATGACCAGCGTCAAAGCAATGCGTTTCATGCTTGTGCGTTCACCTCTTTACCTTCAATCATTTTCCCTTTNCGGGCTGATAAGTTACAACAGTAACTATCATTCGTGCTATCCCTTCTGGGGTTTCATGACCCCCCCCTGGCCATTCAAGAAGAAGGCGGCGCCACAAGAAGAAAATGCTCAGNCAGTCGCATATGAAAGGGGNCANNACGATGCCGCTGCAACACTAAATGACAAATCNCATGTGGAAAATCAAGATTTCAAGGCTGCAATGGCTGCTTTATCGACTCCACATCTTGAAACTAGTTCTGAGGAACAGAAGGNACCTGATAGTACAGAATATGTACAATCAGGAGATGGATATTGGTATCTAAAGAAAGCGGATGGAAGCTATGACCCCACTCCCTACGTAAAATCCGAAGATGGCAGTTTCTCGCCGTATAGCGCCTGACATTTCAATGAACAGGATCTGGAATCAATCTCTGTAAGGCGTCGCAATCGAATTCCGCGCCGTGTAGTGGAACTTTCAAATCAAACATCTCTGCTATGGATGGATCGATTTCACCCATTTGCCCAACTTCTTCTCCAGAAATCACAATGCNACCNGAACGNCCTGNAAGCCAAGGGCCTTGNCCTTCAGGAACACTNNTCCACTCAANTTCAAGACCTGANGCATTAGCCCCAAGNTCNCTCAATAGAGCCTGAACCATACCCCTNCCCATTGAGAATGAGGATGTNGTCTCAGCACAAAGCCAAGCAGCGCGGTTNCAATTGTTGTGGTTGCGTACGCATATTCCTGTCTCGTATACTCTTTGNGGNAATTCATGNCGNCGATTGGCTGCAAGTAAGCGCATTAGACTTCCGAGTACTGATTGCCGCATCAGAGTGTGGTCGATGCTGATCGGGTTCTTGATTCGAGTTACTTCTCCACTAGGCTCCCAACGCATTGCTTTGAACTGGTCATGATCATTGGAAAGGGTCAGACTTTGCACCTGTTGCAGCCCCATTCCCTGTAGACATTCTCTTAATCGACGAATAAAATTCGCTTCACTTTTTGGTGTTGCAGAAGTAGGATGAGAAGGACTAGCGGTGCCGAGGTTCTCATATCCGTGTCCAATGGCAATTTCCTCAACTAAATCGATGGGGTGTAACATGTCATATCTCCAACGAGGCATTTGAATCGAAATAGTCTCCTCGTCACCTTTGCCAAGATATCGTCCACCCATTCTTGCTAGTGCTTTCTCAAGTTCAGCATCGCTGAAATCATGACCTAGGATATCAGTGACTAGACTCAATGGCAATTCATGCTGTATCGGAGTTCCATTAGGAGTGGTCAACTCTTGGTTGAGACAGGAACTGACTGAAATTGATTCTACCGTTCCTCCATGGCATGCTAATTGCAGGCAAATCAACAATAGGCAGCATTCACAAGATCTCTCGTCCCATCCAGTTACATCGATGAAGAAATCGGTGGTTGAGTGACTGACAGTTGTATGGTCTCCATTGATTATTGGAGGAAATGACAATACCTTGTCATTGTCATCTAGAATGACTGGGAATCTAGTTTTGCCTTCTAGTAGATGGGCATACTCGACGCCCTTTGGGTGCTTCTTTAGGATATCATCGATACTCATTTCCTCTTGCATTTGGAGTGGAATGAATGAATATTCTCCCGGTACACTTTTTACTCTGAATGGAGGAGATAGATTGGCCAAATCATGCACCCCGATAGATGCTTTTGTTCTACCTCTTCCTAAGGCGAAATGAAGCTTTTCTTGGTGGTCCATTAGAGACTTGATGAAACTCTCTTTCTGCTCACTATTGGAACCATTGTTTACTCCTCGTACAACAGCGCCGAGAATGACTGGTCTGATGTCCAATAGAGATTCGTCAACATCCATGTGAATTTCACCTTTGGAAACGTCCAATTCTGGCATGGCCGCACTACCTTGCAAGAAAGGACCGATTGCACAGGCTAGAGTTTCGCAACTGAGCAGGTCCGGTCTATCGGGGAATATCTCAATCTCCAACATTTCATCATCGCATCTATCCACGTCGGTTCCTAGAAGAGGTAAGTCTTCTGCCAATCTCTGAGGTTCATGTTGCAAACCTTTTGCTTCCAACACTCTGCGAAGGGCATCCTGTTCGATTTTTATGGTAGGCATTTATTCACCTCAACTTGCGAACCAGTGTGGCAATGGTCTTCCATATCCCGCTAGGCGAAGGCCGCTGGTTGAAGCGGTTTCATAGTCCAATGCGCGGAGATGTTTTCTTGATAGATTATCGATAGTTGACAATCCGAGGTATACTAGCCATCCATTTAGTCCTGCATGTAGTTCAGACAACCATTCTTCTATGGCTTCGGGAGAATCGTCAGGGACTTGACAACTGAGTATATTCGAACCAGCGGCACATGAAATGGCAAGATCGGCTGAATCTGCACACCAATCAGATGCCATTCCAGATAGAATGCCGTCAGTAGCTAATCCTTCAGAGGCTGCGGATCGTCCAACAAGTGGAAGTGCAGATGCAGCACTTCTGCCGCTAGCATCACCTAGTCTTGCTATTGCTGCATCGGCTCCACTACTAGCAGCCGCGCGATGCAATTTCTCAACTTTGTCGACATCGTCGATTAGAACCAATGGCGCCTCACTTCCCTGAAGTCCCTTGAGTGAGACTATCACTCCATCTAATTGCTGGGCATCATAAGTTGGTAGTGCTGAAAGGTCGAGAACTGCGCCTCCAGCATTCTTCAGGAGTTCAGGTGCTTGATTGATGTTGCTTGAATCCAACAGCACTAAGTCGATACTTCGTGGATTTTCCAAAACCATGAATGGCTGTGATGAGATATAATCACCCTTCAAACCTTTGCCAGATTTACGTATGGGGAGTAGTGGTAAGGGTAATCCAACGGCATCGGACTCACCTCCTCTCTCGGCCAAGAGCACCAAAGTGTCTCTCTGAGCATGCGCTGGTGATTCATCTTCTCCTGCATCTGCAAGGCCTATGCCGTTCCAGCTACCGCTTGCAACACTTGCAGGCTTAGTGGCCTTTACTCCACCATCAGATGCTGGACTTAGGCAAACTGCATCATTAGGTACTTCGAGGGTTGAATCTCCAATTTCTGCATTCAATTTCTTTGCTTCAGCAGCGCTCAATGTTGACATCTTCACACCTTCAGGAGGGCTAGGGCAGCGGCCATTGATGATCACTCTCCCACCCGTCATCCCTATCCCTGGTTCACGACCAACATCGCCGTGGACGACAATTGTTCCCCCGCTCATGCCAGCACCAGTTCTTCTACCAGCATCACCTCTGATCAATAAGAAACCTCCCGACATGCAGGATCCAGCATCGTCCTTTGCTCCGTCTCTGACGGTCACTCTGCCGGATGCCATGCCGTGTGCTAAGAATGATCCAACATCTCTTTCTGCAGAAATATTACCGCCATTATTCCATGCACCAAACAGGTCTCCTGCACTTCCTTCTAATGTGAAATGTCCACCACTAGCATAGGCTGCAACACAGTCGTTCAATGCACCGAGCATGCGCAGTCGTGCGCCTTCGGGTAAGCCGGGTGCTACTCCCATTTCACCCTGTTTTGGATTGGGCTCGCCATCTCTGCTCCATCCGACCTTCATACCTTGGTCTAGTTGCAAAGCGCGTTCGACCAAACGCATGAGATCCTTGTTTAGTTGCAGGCTGCGAACCACATCCTCCCGCATCTCGGCCATACTCGCGCCACCGCTTGACAGTCTTCAATATGTCCACTTGAAATTTACTTGAACTGTTAGATTCCAAGTTGATGGTTATACTGGCAGAGCAGGAATATTCATGGGTGGGCCGCTAAGGGCGATGTCCAAGGCGATGTTATGATAAGCGTCGGAATCAATGGTTATGGGACAATCGGCAAGAGAGTTGCTGATGCAGTTGCCGCACAAGATGATATGCAGATTGTTGGAGTGACAAAGACAAGTCCTTCATTTGGATGTGACCTTGCAGTTAGAAAGGGGTATCCATTATTCTGCACATTCGATGATGCTGAGAGGATTGCCGCATTTGGTAAAGCAGGCTATGAGTGCCACGGCGGTTTGAGTGATATGCTTTCGATTTGCGATGTAGTTATCGACTGTTCACCTGGAAAGGTTGGTGCCCAAAATCTTGAGATTTATCGTCAATCTGGTGTCAAGTCGATTTTCCAAGGAGGAGAGAAGCACGCATTAACTGGTCTATCCTATACTTCGAGCGCAAATCATGCAGAGAACCTTGGAGCCGAATGCACGCGCGTAGTTTCCTGCAACACAACTGGTTTATCGCGTACTTTGGTTCCACTGCAAGAGCACTGTTTGGAGGCAGGCGGTATTTCCGTCAATTGTGTTATGATTCGTAGGGCTGCAGACCCTGGTGATTCTGGAAAAGGTCCAATCAATGCCATCAAGCCGGTCCTCAAAGTACCTAGTCACCACGGCCCAGATGTCATGACAGTTCGCAATGACATCGATATTACAAGTCTAGCAGTTGCTGTTCCAACTACAATCATGCACGTACATGCAATAACTGTCTCTCTACCTCAAGGACATGGTCTATCCACCGAATCGATTTTAGATATGTGGAAGAATACTCCGAGAGTTTTGATTATGAATGGAGCCAATACCAGAATTACCTCAACAGCAGAAGTCATGGAATTGGCTAGAGATATAGGAAGAACATGGGGCGATCTACACGAGATTTTCGTCTGGGAAGATGGCGTGAGTCTTCAGGGTGATACCTTGTATTATTTCCAGGCCATCCATCAGGAAAGTGATGTTATTCCAGAGAATGTTGATGCTATCCGTGCTCTAATGGATAGTGAGGCAGATTGGAAGGCCAGTGCAGCCAAGACAGATTCTGCTATTGCAAGGTTCAATGGGTTGTAAATGACTTGAGCCATAGGCTCAATATTCCGATTTCATCATAAGTGTTCCAATCTTCCCTATTGCCTGCTGGTATCTATGAGGGGCTATGTTCCATGCATTTCGATGTTGCTGATTCTTTTGGCATCATCCACTGTTCCAATGATTACGGCTACTTCCAGCACCGATGGAGATTCGACAGAGTCAAAGGGCGAGTGGGTGCGAATATCTCCACAGAGAATGGTTTCTGTCGATCTTAAGCCAGCGAGTGGATTGTTGCACACTACTTTGGGTTCATTCGACCCTCTGATAGATCCTATTCCTTCATTCCCTTACCTCGATTCCGAATTTTCCAGCCAAGTATTCCTCATCCAGTTGCACACTGCTGACGCGATGGCTTTCGCCTCCTTGGCTGATGCTTATTCATTGAGAATCCTAGATCATCTTCCGGACAACGGTTGGTTGGTTCGAACTGATGACAAACATTCGATTGAAGAATTGCGCCATCATTCTGAAATTCGCTGGATTAGTGCTTATCTTTCTGATTGGAAGTTGGGCGAATCCATTCAAAATGAATTGATAATGGGATTAAACGAAACGAATCTTTCTCTTGTTTTGGCACCCGATGTCCTACAATCTTCTGAGAAGCAGATGTCCTTTGAGTTCGCTAATTTAGAACTTGATCGCACTTGGTGTGATGGAGGCCAATGTGAATTGTGGGGCATATCTATTGACGATGGATTCATTGCATCATTGGCTGAGGATGACCGAGTGTTGCACATATCGAAGCTACATTCCTCTATGCCATTGAATTCCTATGCTGCACAAGGAATCGGTTTAGGTGAATTGGCGAATATTAGTGCAGGTTTGAATGGCAATGGTGAAGTCATTGGAGTCGCAGATACGGGCATAGACTCTAATCATCCGGATTTTGGTCAGAATATTCTCACGACAAGAACCACTTATGGACTGGATAATTCACCTTTGGATACCAATACTGGTCACGGAACTCACGTGGTTGGAACAATCATCGGCGACGGTTCAGGAGATGCTGAGGCGAGAGGTCTTGCTCCCGAGGCTTCTTTGCACTTTCAGGCTCTTGAACACGACAATACCGGGTACTTTGGGAGACAAGGCTCGCTGTATGATTTGTTGCGAACTTTCTATGTTTCAGGGGCTAGGACGGGCTCAAACAGTTGGGGCGCTCCGGGCGCCCAAGGAGAATATACCAGCGATGCAAGGAGTGTTGATTCATTCGCAGATGACTACGATGATTTCACAGTACTCTTCTCTGCCGGAGTTTCAAGTTCAGGAGTTGCATCTCCTTCAACAGCCAAGAATGCACTCTCTATTGGCGCCTCCACTTCACCACGTCCTGATTCTCTAGCTCCTGATGCGGTTTGGTCATCCAGCGCATCAGGCTTCTCGGCTGATGGTAGAGTCAAACCAGACCTTGTAGCCCCGGGAGTAGAAATTTGCAGTACTATGTCAGAAGATGCTCTGAACCCGATGGGGCAAGCATGTGCTAGTGGGAGTCATGCAGATAGCGGTGCATTGTATCATCAATCGAATGGTAGCAGCCACTCTACTGCCGTCGCCGCTGCCTCGGTATTGTTGACGCGTGAGTTCTTACGTACAGAAGCGCAAGTTAATGCCGCCTCTTCAGATTTAGTTCGAGCCACGCTAATCAATGGGGCACAGGATCTTGGAGTTGCAGATGTGCCCAACCCGGATGAAGGCTGGGGGCAGATCGATCTAATGTCTAGTCTGCATCCAATGGATGGTGGCGTTGCATTAGATTCATTTTACGACATGAATATCTCATTGCGGCCTGGTTTTGCCTTTGTCTATGGATTCGATGTAGATGTATCTCATGGGATTTCCATCACTTTGGTTTGGACGGACCGTGAAGGCTCTTCCTCAGCGGCCCAAAATGCCCCGCGATTGGTCAATGACCTTGACTTGATTTTAACCGCTCCAGATGGAACAACTTGGCTTGGCAATGACTTTGCCAATGGTCTTTCTACTACTGGTGGCACTGCTGATGGCATCAATGTTGTAGAGAGGATTGAATTGCCTACTGGCACAACTCACCAGAGTGGCTCATGGAGTATCCAAGTTGCACACAGAGGAGGTTTGGAACAGAGTTTCGCTCTCGTTGTTGCCGCATCAGGGCAACATGATCCCGCAACTGACTTGGCTGTCTTTGACGACAGCATTACACCAAGCAGTGAAGAGCCATTGGTGAATGAGTTGTTATCGATATCCACAGCGTGGATAAATCAGGCTCCATTAGCGGCGACTTCCTACAAAGTGAAGATTGAAGACGTTACTACTGGGGATATTCTACGAGAGGTAACTAGGCCATCTACACCGGGTGGAAAGATTGAGACATTGTCATTCTATTGGACTTTCACCACTACCGGGCCACATCTATTGCGCCTAACTCTCGATTCAGAAGATGATGTCGTAGAGATAAACGATGAGAACAATGGAATCAACAACAATGTCAAGGAATTCACTGTCAATGTCACTGCTTTGGGCTTACGTTTGATACCGCTTCTTCAGGATGGTAGTGAGCCGGGTACTGCCAATCAAACGATCGCAGCATCTAACAAGACTCTTGATGCTAGAAACGAAACCAGTATGAAATTCGATATGATTCTCAGACATGAAGGAACAGGTACCGAATCGGTTACGATTTCAACGGGAAGTGTGAGAATGTACTCGCCTGATATTCCAAACTCGATAATCAGTTCACCCGATGAATGGACACGGGAACTAAACATCAGCAGCCCACAGGTACTTTCTCCGGCAGGTCAAGAAGGTGATGAAATTCTATTCTCATTAACTTTGGATGATATTTCAGCAGATATCGATTTAGATGAACCTAGATATGCTTACGCAGGCACTTACGTTGTTGATATTGAAGCTAGATATCAATTACAGCCGTTGATTAGACACAAGATGCGCCTCGTTGTTGTCGTTTCTGAAGTTGAAGATGTCAATATTGCTGTGGCGGGCACTAATGGCTTAGAAGCGATACCTGGAGAGGTGGCGGATTTCGCTGTTTCTGTGAAAAATATGGGTAATACACCTGCTACATACAAATTGGATTGTGTTAGTGAGAATAGATGGTCTATTGAATTAGGAGATGGAGTTTCTTCATCGCAGCAATTTGAGCCCCTAGGGATACTAGAGTATCTTCCAATGCAAGTAAGGATAAGAGTTCCTGAAGCGGATGCTGGACAGCCTGAAGCGGGATCCCTCGAAGAGGTTGATTGTTGGCTGACAAGTATTGAGGATGCCTCGCTGAATTATTCGATAGAAGTCAACATGACTGTTTCGAATTTAGAAACTTACCAGGTTCAGATGTATGGGCCAGATGGTGAGATGGTGGATGCTGCTGCTCTCTCCCCTGAGATTTCTGTAGATGCTGGAATGCAATATAATCACAGTTTCTACATCGAGAATACGGGTAACACCGAATTGGACTTAATCGTCTATCTACAGACTTCTTCTACATCTTGGCCGGTCTTGCTTACTCATGGTGATGATTCATCAACCAGCCAATTAGATGTCACGATTCCTGCTGGTGCAAATACTACTGTGGAACTCGCTGCTGGAGTGCCAGAAAATGCTAATGAAGGCGACAGCAACTCTCTTGTGGTTTCCACCTATATTGATGGCACAAACAGAATACTTGGACTGAAGAATTCATCAACAATGGTAGTCCGTAAAGAAGTAGGAATCGAGTTTGATTGCCAGACTAATAATGGTGCCATACAGGATGGAAATAGCGAATTAGTATACATGGAAGCGATGATTGGAACCAGTTCCACTTTGAATTGTAGCGTTAAGAATACTGGAAATGCTTTCTTGTATTTGACGTGGTCCGTATCTGCAGTCGATGGTTGGGAGATGGGTTTTGCTAGCGCTCCTAATTCTTTGAATCAGTATGCAGAAAGTGGGTTCTTCTTCCTCGCAAAGGCTCCTGAAGGGGGCTCAACAGATAGTTTCCAAGTCACTTTGAGAGTAGTAGCCAGTCATTCCAATCAGACTGTCGATTCTAGTGTGGTCGTCATTATGTCCACGGCCGATAGCGCAAGTGCTGAACTGAAGTTATTGGAGGAAGGGAATTTCAATCTATTAGGCAGTTCAGTGGGAGTTGACCAAGAGGTACGGATATCGGTCAGGAACATTGGAAATATACAGGGTGAATGGATCCCGCAGGCATCTGTCCAGGATGAAACAGGAAATGCTTCAGAAAATTGGCAAGTCGAATGCGATTACGAGGAAGGTTTGACCATTGCTGCAGGCGCCGAAGAAGAATTGGTCTGTAGGATTCATCCATTATCCGACGACTTCAGAGAGGTTCTATCTCTGCGTATCACGATGTTGCCTAAAGGTGGTGATGGATTCTTCAGTTCTGACGATGGTATATCGATCCAAGTTAGTGTGAAGCGTACAGTTGAATCATCAGGTCTCTTTGCAGGTATGTCAACCCAGACCATTGGAATAATCCTAGGGGCAATCTTCCTAGTATTGTTGGTAATAGGCATTCGTTTGAGAAAGGTCAATCGCGGTATGGATGAGGGCGAGTTATTGGTATCCGAGGGTTCCTTTTCGGCACCTGATGATGCTGGTAATAGAAGAGAGCAAGCATTGGATATTGGAAACAAAGCCAATGACTTGACTTCGGGCACGGTAGATAGTGCAGAAATCGCTGCAGCAATAGCCCAATCTGCAACTATATTGCCACCCTTGGGTGCGCCTCCAAAACCTTCAGGAGCACTACCAAAAGGCTTGCCTCCTTCATTACCACAAGGTCTGCCTCCTTCCTTACCAAAGCCGCTTCCCACGTTGCCTGCAGCATTACCAGCTCAGGACCCTGCGCCGATACCGGCGGTGTCGCCTCCAGCAACAGCACCTCCTGCAGATGCATTTGCAACAGCGCCACCACCTTTGCCACCTGGAGGTTTGCCTGCAGGTTGGACCATGGAACAGTGGAAGCATTATGGCGCTGAGTGGTTGAAGCGGCAAGGTTGATGCAGCGAATCGTTCATCATACATCCCTTGGTCGGAGCATCATGGCAAGCATCGTTCTTTTCGGACCTCCTGGTGCAGGAAAGGGAACTCAGGCTGTAGCTATTATGCGGAAGACAGGTCTTCCTCAGGTCTCAACTGGTGATATGCTGAGAGCTGCCCTTGCCGCTGGGAGTGAGCTGGGTCTAGAAGCCAAGTCATACATGGAAGCGGGGGCTTTAGTCCCGGATAGCGTCATAATCGGCTTGATTGATGAGAGGATGCAGCAAGAGGATGCCAAGAACGGAGTTTTGTTTGATGGATTTCCAAGAACTATTGCACAAGCAGAGGCATTAGAAAATATTGAGAATATCAAGGTTGTAGTTTCAATCGAGGTGCCCGATGAAAGAATCGTGGAGCGAATTTGCGGACGTTATTCTTGTTCAGATTGTGGAGCCGTTTATCACGAGAAATTCAATCCTACTTCCGTTCCAGATGTTTGCGATTCATGCGCTGGTAGCCAAATGAACCGAAGGGCTGACGATAACGAAGATACAGTTCGTTCTCGTTTGCAGGCTTATCATAATCAGACTGCTCCGTTGGCAGAATGGTATTCAAACAAAGGAATTCTTCTGAGGGTTAATGGAGATCAACAAATTGAGGATGTTGCCTCAGAGATAATTTCTGGAATTGGCGGTTGAGATGTCAAGGCGTTCGTCTCGTCGAAAATCCCATTTTAGGGCTGGCCGTAAAGAGAAGGCGCTTAAGGCCCGAGAGAGTTTGTTTCTATTACTGAAATCTCCGCGTGGAAGGCCTGTGGAAATGGTTGATTCAGCAGCTAAACAGATGTGGAAATTGGGGACCAGGCATCGAATAGGTTTGCATCCTGAACTCAGGCATTGGATATGCAGGGGGTGTCATCGTCTATTGAGGCCAGGGCTCAACGCGACAGTAAGAACTAGGCGTGGTATGCGATTGACAACCTGCCTTGATTGTGGTAATTTAAGAAGATTCAAACTGTTAGGAGATGATGCNAAGTGAGTCTTCCAGACAAGATTCGTCAAGACGCTAAGNATCGTGATTTGAGAGTCACTGTCCGTATNGGTAAAGACGGAGTCACTGAGAACCTCATTAGTGAAATGGAACAACAATTGAAGGCACGCAATCTCGTTAAAGTAAAGATGAACAGGGGCTTGTTTGACCGTCAAGAGAGATTGGAAGTATGGGATNCTATAGCAGAGGCCTGTTCGGCTGTTGTTGTCGACAGTCGGGGGAACGTTGCGGTGTTCTACAGAACTTGAATTGTCAACAACCTGCAACATAATGACTTCAAAGGGAGTGGGTTTCGAGATGCCATGCACGGGGCGNATTCCTGNAGAGTAAGCATTGGTTCAAAAGCTCGTCATCGTTTGACTNTTGCAGGTATATCTCTGGCATCTTTAGCAGTCTTCTTCCTTGGTTCAGTTAATGCTGGAGGCGGGGGCGGAACGTCTCTAGATGTAACAATTAGAGATGGGCTGAAATCACAGGCAGTACTTGTTGGTGCATTGATTCTCTTGGGCGTATATGTTCTGATAGTCTTTGAATGGGTTCACCGAACATTNGCTGCTTCGATTGGCGGAATTGTCGCTGTTGGGGCTTTGATTTACTACATGGAGGGTAGTTTGACACTTGGTCAGACTGCCATGATGATCGATTGGGACACCATCGGTCTTCTGCTAGGAATGATGGTAATGGTAGGTGTATTGTCGCATACTGGCCTCTTTGAATGGTTCGCGGTTCAAGCATACAAGAGGAGTGGGGGAAGTGTCTGGGCTCTAGTTGTAATTCTCTGTATTGTGACCGCGGTCTTATCAGCATTCCTTGACAACGTAACCACGATGTTGTTGTTAACCCCCGTAACCATTAAACTGGCTAAGGTTTTGAATCTCCCTCCAGTTCCTCTTTTAGTTGCGGAAGTCATGTTCTCAAACATAGGTGGGGCGGCTACCATGATTGGTGATCCACCCAACATTATCATTGGAAATGGTATGTCCAAAACAGCATTGGCTGGTGGGGAATATGACTCATTAGCCTCTCANGCNATATCATTCAATGATTTCATCATTAATCTCGCACCTGGTGTATTGATGACTGTTGTTCCAACTTTCATGTTCCTGAAGTGGATGCACAAGGACGTATTCTGCACACGTAGAGATAGGGATGTNTCTGAATTAGAAGCNCAATATGGAATCAAGGATTTCAGTCTNTTNGNCAGAGCAGGNAGCGTTCTAGTCCTAGTCATCTTAGGNTTCTTCCTACATCCATTGATTCATCTNCCGGTTGCTTGGGTGGCATTAATTGGTGGGGTTCTGACGTTGCTTCTGACTACTCCACACGAATTAGAAGAGGCATTAGAGAAGGTTGAATGGACCACTCTCCTGTTCTTTGCTGGTCTCTTTGTGTTAGTACATTCATTGGATTACATGGGTGTAATCAAATGGATTGGAAANCAGATTGTTGCGGTCATCTCCAACTTTGAGGACAAAGGCACACAACTNACCGTAGCAGTACTGCTTCTTCTATGGGTCAGTGCAATCGCTTCAGCCTTCATCGACAATATTCCTTACACTGCAACCATGGTTCCAGTTGTTCTTCTACTCGCTTTGCCCGTTGAGCATGGTGGCGATCTCGAACTTCCGCTGCAGCCTCTAATCTGGGCATTGGCATTTGGAGCCTGNTTAGGNGGAAATGGAACATTGATTGGAGCATCTGCAAATGTTGTGACTGCTGGTATGGCTGAGGAAGCAGGCTACCGAATCAGTTTCAATGAATTCTTCAAGACAGGATTCCCAGTCATGATATTGACTACTGCAATAGTCACTTTCTATGTACTATTTGTTTATGTTATGAATGTTGAAATTTGGATTATTTTGTTGATTACCGTGATGGCTATCATCGCCGATGTAATTTGGGAATTACGTCCAGGAAGAGATCGTTGGTTCCCTGACGAGCTATTGGAATCCGAGTGATTCAGTCGATTATTTGAAATCGTAAATGCTGAAAATTCACGCCCCATTAGTCGATAGCATCAAGGGCGCAACTTGTCTGCCTTTGGGAGATAGCATGCATGAGTGTACCGTATGCGGCCTACTTTTCCTTGGAGGCTCAGCCTGTCCAAGTTGTGGTAGTTTATCCAATCAAGAGTTGGATAGTTCAGGTGAGGGCAAGGATACTGTGGAGCAAAGAGGTGGCATACCTGGCCTAACTGAATTGGATGACGCTATGCGTGATGTCGTTGGTGAAGAGGAATTGTTTGGAGAGCCCGAAGAGGAGGAGCCCACTGGAACTAGCCTACCTTTCACCATTGGTGGAGGCGCTAGTGAAGAGGTCTCCCATTTGCCGTTCGGAGTGGGTAGTCGTTCTGCTGGAATTTCGGATGTTCAACCGATTGTAGAAGATGAAGTGAATGAAGATAAGCCGGAGAGTGCGGATTCGAATACTTCGGCTCATATTGAAGAGATTCCCTCAGCGCCGGAAGTCGTTGCTTTACCAGAAGAAGAATCTCCAATTGAAGAAACACACCCAATTGAAGATAGCGAAGAAGTTGCAGTTGTGGAACCTATTGCAGAAGTTCCGATTCAGCAGGAAGAAATTCCAGTTGCCAAAGAGGATGTAGAAGAGTTGGATCAAGTTCCTCTACCAACTGCTCAAAATCCGACGGAACTCGAGACCGTNCCTCTCCCAACTAAGCCGGAGAAACCTGTCAAAGTCAAAGCGGTTGCAATCATTGAAGATGAGGAACCAACAACTGTTTCTGCCGNTGTAGATGATGATAGAATCAGCGTGTTATCTGATGCGGAAGATGGACATTATCAGATTCAAGCTGAAGCAGTGGACATGATGGAATTGTATGCTGAACCTGAGCATGTCATTGAGCATACTTTCGAGGATGAAGAATTGACCTCGGAGGTTGTGGTGAATTTAGATGATTATCCGGATGAGGATATTTCTGCCGAGGCAATATTTGCCCCAGAATTAGCGACCTCTGAGCCGGACTTGTTTCCAGCCCAAGCTCTTGAGATAGATACTCAGGGTGATGCTGAGATGGACACATTGCTTTCTGTAGGTTTCAATGCGCTTTCTTCGGGTCACTGGGATCAGGCAGCGCGCAGTTTTCGNAGCATGGCCGCTAAACGCCCAGGCGATGCATCGATTCTGAACAACTACGGCTTGGCTTTGTTACAACATGCAACCGACCTATCTAACGATTCTATGAGTGATTTCAACGCTGTTGATAGCCAATATGAGGCTGCGATCATGGCCCTTCGCCAGGCGGCGAAATCAAATCCTGAAGAAGCATTGATTCTGTACAACCTTGGTACAGCCCTTGTTTCCAGCGGGAGGCATGAGAAGGCGATTCGTATTCTCGATGTTGTTTTGGAGAGGCCAGATTCTCCTAAAGTTCCGGCGTTTAATGCCCGCGCAGCAGCACACATGGGCATGGGTTCTTTTGAAGATGCACAAACAGATATCAATTCTGCTTTGAAAAGAGATCCTGGAAATGAGGTACTGCTCAACAATCTAACTCGAGTTTCACCGAACTAAAGTTTTTCGAACTGCTCGTATTGATATTTCTGGAGAAAATGTAGGGCTCATAAATTTCCACAATAACCGCAAAAACCATGTGAAAATACAGTCAATATTTCATCGCAGTCTGCCGTTTTCAATCAATTTGCTCATACGATGCCTTCTTATAGGGATGGCATGTCGGCCGGTTGCTTTTAGTGCACTTGGTCATACAATGATGTGACTGGGGAAGCGGCTGAGGAGACCTGTCCCACGGGGAGGCTGGTTTCTGTGGAGGCCGACAATAGGTAAGCCTGGACACCGAAGGGTGCTCGTGGTACGAAGAAGTACCACGATGCTACAACCCATCTGGGGGATGGCTCGGCTCGAGTGCCGACGAAGGTCGTGACAAGCTGCGAAAAGCCGCGGGGAGGTGCATGAGTGCCTTGGATCCGTGGATCGCTGAATGGGACTTCCTGGGCCCCAGGGTCCAATCGCGTTAGCGATAGGGAACCCCCTGAACTGAAGCATCTCAGTAGGGGGAGGAAAAGAAATCAACCGAGATTCCGTGAGTAGGGGCGACCGAAAACGGAATAGGACAAACCGAATCTCTTTGGGAAACCTTGGAGACATGTGGTGTTTGGTCCGCTTTTTACCTAAGTCAGAGAAGGAGAAGTCGTCTGGAATGGCGCATCCATAGAGGGTGAGAGTCCCGTATCCGTACCTGATATGGTCACGTAGTGAGACCGGAGTAGTGTGCGTTGGATATCGCGCATGAATATGGGAGGCAGAAACTTCCAATCCTACATACAGCTCGAGACCGATAGTAGACGAGTAGCGTGAGTGAAAGCTGAAAAGAATCCTTAGCGGGATGTGAAAAGAACCTGAAACCAGATGGGCACAGGCTGACAGGGCGTGAAAGCGAAGATATGAGCAGCGTCCTGTCTTGCGTTTCGAAAAATGCCCCAGGGAGTCTTGATCATTGGCGAGGTTAAGTGGTTGATCCACGAAGCCGAAGGGAAACCGACAAGTCCGCAGCAGTTTACTGTGAGGGACGGGATGTGCTCGTCCGAAGTCAATGGTGGAGGACCTGAAGCCTGTCGATCTATTCCTGACCAGACTGAAGCCCGGTGAAAACTGGGTGGAGGGTCGAACCGTTGCTGATCTGCAAATCGCTCGGACGAGTTGGGTATAGGGGTGAAAGTCCAATCGAGATNGGCAATAGCAGGTTCCGCGNGANACTACTCGTAGGTAGANNTCNGTGNAGNTAGANTGCGNTGTAGAGCACTGATTGTNTGTTTAGGGGGAGCNATCCCTCGGCANGCTGNCAAACTCCGAAGGTTNNGTTCGNCNNAGAAGCNGGNAGTGAGNNANGGTGGGTAAGCTACCNTNACGNAAGGTGAANANACCAGCTCNGANGTTAAGGTCCCAAAATTNCNNTTAAGTGTNANNNACAAACNGNGTCCGTGGNCGAANACAACCAGAAGGTGGGCTTAGANGCAGCCATCCTTGAAAGAGTTCGTAACAGATCACTGGTCTAGCTTGCGGGCCGGGAAAAGGGACGGGGCTAAAATTGGATACCGATACTTCAGACCATCGAAAGATGATGTGGTAACGCGGCGCAGTGCTTGGACGGAAGCAAGGTTTTGAGATCTTGTGGACCGGGTACTGATGAGAGTCTTGGGAAGAGTAGCAGCACAGTGTGGTGAGAATCCACACCACCGAAGGGGCCAGGGTTCCTCGGCACTGTTTATCAGCCGAGGGTTAGCCGGTCCTAAGGTAGTTCTTAACCGAAACTATCGAATGGGAATGACGTTAATATTCGTCAGCCCCCCCAGTAATCTATGGTGACGGCTTGAGCACAGTCATCAGATCACGTCTGGTCTGATGATACCAAATTTCTGGAGAACTGTCATAGTGAGAAGGAAATGAAGTCTCAGGTCCCATGAAAAGCCACTGGGGGTGACCGTACCTAGAACCGACACAGGTGCCCCAGGGTGAGTAGCCTAAGGTGTATCGGATAC
>PBHQ01000012.1 GCA_002719475.1 Methanobacteriota archaeon
TGGGCATGGATACCAACCTGGAAATAATACCGGAGATAATGGCACAGGAAATCAAACCCAACAAGATCCAAATCCTACGTTGAACGTTGAATTCGAAGAAGAGAGTCAGGATTGTGACGAAGAAGGACTATCATGTGTAGATGATAACGTATGGCTTCCAGCGATAAAGATTTATCTCACAGATTCATGGATTGGAAACCATTCAGTTTCCATCAAATTGTATGATGCTGAAGATAATACTCTGTATTCATATTTCTCACCAATAGATGATTCTGATGGTTGGATACACTTAGGGGAATATTCCGGCTATTCTCCTCTATCAATTGGGTTTCAGCCTCTCTACGACCTAGGAAGCTGGCAAGGCTCTACACGTTATGTTACGATTATGGGCAATAATGAAGCCCTAACACTTGAACTACCATATTTCGAAGCTGGAGAGTTTTGTGTGGAAATCTCTCTTGGCTACCAGATTAATTCAACAGATACGCCAATGGGTTCGGTCAAGAATCTGTTCGACAAGGAAGCCTTCTGTGGAACCTTTGAGCATGATGCCTTCGAGGGTATCATTTGGGATGGAATGGAGGAAGAAGAAAAGGGCTTAGTTGACCGATTAACTGCGAATCCTATCGTAAGTAAAGTTCTAGATTTCATGGAATCTACAACTGGGCAAATTGTTTCCATCCTTCTTGGTATATTGGCATTCGCTGGTAGAATGGTCCTTGCTCGTGGACAGCGAGCAAAGAACAAGAGAGTGCGCAAATTCGCTCAGCGTATACGCAAGGCTGAGACTGTTGGCCGGCTGAAGATTATCGAGCAGGATGTCGATAAGGCCAACGACAAGAACAAGTTGCCTCGTGGCGGATATGGAGACCTTATGGAGCAGATTGAAGCACGATTAGAGAAACTAGGATTCGATGGAAATCCACAGGACGGTGGTACTTCTGGAGATTGGAGTTCAGATGATGGTGCAAACGAATGGCAGGATGATTTCCAGCAGGCCGCTGATATGATGTGGGAGACACAGGACATGATGGCCGATGCTAGAGAGGATGCCTCTATGGCTAGACAGGCGATTGAGGATATGCAGCAGCAACTAGGGTTAGAAGGCCGCTATGGAAGCGAGCCAGAGAAGAAGCACTATGAGCGAACGGGCCTGAGATTGTCTGATACCTCAAAGTCTGCAGGGCCATCATTGCCTTCTTCTAAATTCGGAGACGGTGGTGCTCCAAGAGCAGATGATCTAGTCTCATCTATTCTTTCCAAGAATATCGCGCCAAAGGACCCCTGTCATTGTGGCAGCAAGAAGATGTACAAGGATTGTCACATGAAGAGAGATAAGGCTCGCCGAGGAAGGCGCTGATTTCAACAAATCAGCTGAATAATGCTGATAATCGAGTTTGAACTGCCTCATGATTCTGATGATTGATTCATCAAACTGTCCAACTCGTCGTTGAATTCCTTGACGGATTCCGGATCCCTGTCGCTCCCTGCTAGAAGTACTTCGTACCCTCCTTCCTTGACCAATGATTCTAGAGTAGCAAATTCTGCTGGCATGCTGAAATCGACAGAACTGGCGAAACCTCCTTCGATGTTTCGGGCATCCTCTTCCCAAGTTGAGGATGTTTTAATGACGTTTTGAACGAACTCATCGACCAAGTCAACTGAGGTAGGAGGGGTGTTGAGAACTTCTTCGGCCCTTCTTCGGAATTGTAGGTATGTATTCCTGACTTCACCCAATTTTTTAGCCACCGCACGAATTGCTTGCGGGGCCTTTTCATCGACCTTGGTTTTGCCTAGGCGCTTGTTCAGTTTCTCAAGGTCCTTGCGAGCATTGCTTAGTCCTGCGTTAATTGCGTCCTTTGCCTTGGCTAGATCCCTGAGAGTTTGTCCGATGTTTTCGGAACGTTCCTCTATCGAAGCCCGCAACTGTGTTTCAAGGTCTTTTACCTCCTGAGACATGCTCTGGAACAATTGCTCTTCTTTGGAAGATAGAGTCCGTATTTTCGCTTTGACATCCCTTTCGTTACGGCCCATATCGCTCCTCCCTTGGTAAGTACCCAATCGCGCATATGCTTCAAGGTGTCGCATCACAACAGGAGCCTGAGGATACATGAACGATGGCATTGTCAAGAGGGTCGAATAATCGGCCCGTAGGGCCGTTGAGCAATGGTAACATACTTGAGTGCATTAAGCAGGGAATGGCATGGTGATTGAGTGAGCGCGCCTGAAGATATGCTCACGGTCCTGTATCAAGCACGGCTTGAGGACCTGCGAGAAATGGCCAGTGACATAGGTTTGTCCAAGGGCGGAAATGTTGAGCAGTTGCGCGCTGCATTAATCAAACATCACTGTCTTTCGGGCTGGGACCTCTCTTCGGAAGGAATCCAAAACTTGTCAAATGCCGACTTGGGCTCTATTCTTGCAACCTTTGGTATCAAGAAGTCAGGTTCTATCAAGGAAAAGAAGCAACGACTATGGTTGCATCTGAATAAGGATCCAAAGCAGTTGAGTGTTGAGATGCTCGACAGTTTGACTAGAGATCAGTTGCATGAATTATGCGTTCGCCTCAGCCTACCACGTTCTGGTAGCAAGACGCAGTTGTTCGGACGTGTTGCTGGAGTTCTTGCCTCCCAGGCTAATGGCTGGGGCAAGGTCAAGAAGAGTCTGAGGAGGCCACGTGGAAGCCAACGTGCCGCCCCCTCTCCACCTCCTCCACCTTCAGAACAACCTACCGTAGCAACTCCTATCGAAACAGCACCAGTTGTTATCGAAGATGAAGAAATAGGTCCAGAAGACTTGCTAATTGAGAATGTTCTGGAGATTGAGCCAACCGTCGAATTACCACCTCTTGAGCCGATACCTGAGCCTGAGCCAGAATTTAGTGCCCCAATGGCTCTGCCATCCACTCCACTTCCTGCCGTTCTCAGGGATGAGATGTCTTCAGAGCGACAATTGGCATTGCGTACTGAGGTTGAGCGTTTCGTTTCGAGGCACGAAGGAAATTGGAGTTTTGAGGAAGAGGCTGCATTTAGAGCTCAATTAAGCGCCAGTGGAATGCCGATAGATGATATTCGATTATCTCAAACTATTGCGGACTGGATGGCTGCAGCGCGCGACCGTTGGCATGTATCAGATGTTGATTTGACCAGCGAGTTTTCAGGTGTAGCCGACGTAGGTAGTGAGCAGGGCCTACTTGAACTTGAACAGAGAATGCCCGAATTAGATTCGGCCTTGCGCGACTTCTTATTGATTAGCGATGCTCAAGATAGTGAAGATGTTGAGTCCTTCCTCGACAGTTTGGCAGATACTGGAATTCAGGTAGGATTAGCCCCAGTAAAGGCAAGAGTGTTGGCTCGATTGGCTGAAATTACCCGCCTTGTAGAAGAAGAGCGCGCTGCCTACCACGTTGGTCCCGGATCTTGGCGTGAGAGAGAGGCATTACGCAAATTTGAGAAGGTGAGGCCAAGATTGGTGGAAGGATTGGAGACAATTCTAGAGGCTGCTGGAGAGGATCATGTACAGGCTAGAATGGCATTTGAAAGGTTGGCAAGAGAATATGATTTGGATCTTCGAATGGCGTCGATTAGTGGGCGTTTGCACGGTTTGTTCGACCTGCATGTCAGTCTTGCAGCACAGGCTGCTTCGGTAGACCCAAAGGCTGCCCGTAGGGAACGCCTGATTAAGGTGCTTCAACATGGAGCGGTGCATCTATCCAACTCCTCACAGAAGACTTTAGACAGACTTGAGCGAAATATCGCTGCTTTCGAACAGGTTGTTGAATCCATTCTACGCAAGCACGAGGGAGAATATGGCCCCGGTTCGCAGGCTCTATTGGTGAGGTTCCTTGAATCTCGAGGATATGTGGTAAACACTCCTGAATTAAGGCCTAGAGTAGTTGCTTGCGGTGGGATTGTTGGAGTCGAATTAGGATTCTTGTCTCCAAAGGATGTACCCCCTCTACCAACCGGAGTTTCACTGTCAGAAACCGAGATAGATGCGGTGGTTGCAGAATTGAGAACGGTAGTCCGTCAATTCAAGTCGGTAGATGCTTATGATGAGACCGAGGAAGCAAAAGAAGAATTGCAGATTGGCGAATCAGTTTCCGATGCTAATGATGACCTTGTTAGGGCACGTTCCAAGATGGGGCATGCGGATTCACTGCTTGAGAAACTACGTATCTCAGTGGATGAAGAAGACGAGGATTGAATCAATCCAATTCAAAGAATCGAATCTTCTCTTGCGGATTTTCAGGGTTGGCGAATCCTTCGCTTGCAAGCATGGTTAATTCTTTCCAATTNAGNTTCATGTTGACACTCTCTTCATAGGCGAATTCCAGAGGAGCAGTCCTTTCTTGTCCTATGGTTCTAGAACCATCCCTGGAGACCATCTCCATGCGTATTTCGACTCTAGTTCCTCCATTGATCACTCTCCCCTCTACATCTAACAATGATTCTCTTACAGGAAGGTCTTCATTTGCTTCTGCTTCTCTGAGAATGACTCCTATCCCGCGCTGTTCGCTATGGATAGCAACNAATTCTCTGATACTCGGNTCTACATNTTGCCAAAGGAAGTATTCTGTCTTCAGAGCAGATTCGGAGACCCTGTCGTGCATGACCTTGATTTTCTCCGTAGGAAAACCAGAACGACAGACTAACAGGCTGATGCCAGAGAATGTAGGCGGGATGAAATGGGCCCTGTCTCGCTGATTGCGTTGCAGCCCTAAGGTATGTCTGCGGTTGCGAATACCTGCCATCTCCCAGCGGCTTCTATCAATGATGAAAGCGTCGATATCCTTCTCCACCAGCAATCCGTGTAACCAAGGAACAACTGCGCTCCAATCTCCATCTTCTGGAGGGTTGAATTTGTCTGCTGCTTTTGCCAATGAGAGAATCTTGCAATCGGGGCGNGCTCTTCGCATCTGTCTCCTTAGTAATGGATGAGGACAAATGATAATGCCTCGCCGNGGAAGGTACTCAGGTTTGTCCTCGCTGATTAACACCCAACTGGGGTCTCGACGAGGGAACACTGCTGCGATTTCTAGCCCGGCTTTTTCTTCAATACTTGCCCATTCTTCACCTGACATCAGAATCAAATCGGCCTCCGCTTTGACCAATGAGTTGATTGCGCCATCAAAGTCGGGAACTTCCAAGTCTGAGATTTNCAAGCCCTTATCTTTACTTTCTATAGCAGTTTTACGACGGAGATAATGGTCCTTGGTACCGGATCCATCCTCTGGTCGAAGAGCAACGCGAAGGACCTCTTCTTGCATACCATCGACCTCGGCGGGCTAGGCCCNCAGGAGGATGGCGTTAGCCACCCGTTGATATATCCGACCCTTGGGTCAGGGGATGAACATGCCAGACCTAGTGATGTANGAAGACAAGATTCGCGCCTACAAGAATCGCATTGAANCGGATTTGCTAGTTTTACTTGAAGAGGCGATAAAACGCGATGGCGAAGTAGCCCAACTGGCAGCTTCGATGGTCTTGGCTGGGGGAAAGAGAACTCGATGTATAGTCACTTTGATTGCTTATGAATTGGCAGGAGGGACGGATATAGACGGAGTTATTCCTTTGGCCTTGGCATTCGAATTAATTCATACGGCGACCTTAATTCATGACGATATTCATGATTCGGCCAAGTATAGGAGAGGNATCCAGACCTTGCACGAGAAACACGGTTTAGCCAAGGCGATTATTGCCGGAGATTGGCTTTTTGTACAAGGGTTTGAACTTGGCGGAGGATACGGCAAAGATGTAGTTGAAATCGTAGCCAGATGCTGCTCTGATATCGCTTCTGCAGAATTNAAACAACTTNCTCATATCTCGGATCTAAGTACAACTCCTCAGGATTANGAAGAGGTGGTAAAAGGNAANACTGCAGGNCCATTCTCTGCTGGATGCAGGGTTGCTGGGATTTTGGCNGGTTGCANCCCTGAACAGGTTGAAGCCTTGACAAATTTCGGNATGCAACTGGGNATATCCTTTCAGTTGGTAGATGATNTTCTNGANTTATTGGGCGATACNCGCATGGGAAAACCNCGNGGTGCTGATGTTATGGATGGTAAGATGACNCTNCCTNTGATTCATGGTTTGACCATGCTTCATGGGGATGCAAGGCAACGATTGTCTGAAGTCATNGATGGTTTCAANGACTCTCTTTGGGATGANTTNATCGACTTGTTGAATCAGGCTGNAAGCATCGAGTATTCCAAAGCATTAGTCAGAACCCANATGGAGAGNGGNNTAGANGAATTGAGCAANTTCGNAGATTGNGANGCCAAGCAATTGCTCATCGATTTAGCAACCGAACTCATNGANAGGAATCTCTGAAGGTGTTCNGATGNNNTCNCGTCAGGAGGAAGCTCAGCATATATCGGCTGAGTCATCTGAATATGATGTAATNATCATTGGAGGAGGTCCGGCTGGGAGCACTGTTGCCAGATATGCGGCTCAGGGTGGTGCTAACGTATTGGTCATCGACGGAAGGGACCCTATAGGGACCCCACTGCAATGCGGTGAACTTGTTCCTAGCAATGATGAGATGCGACGCTTATGCCCGGATGTTCCTGAAATCGATGATTTGTTTCAGACTCCAGATGCAGCAATCTCAAGATATTCCAAGAGCATGCATCTGGTTCCACCATCAGGAAAGGCACTGAAGTATGATTTTGAGGGCTTGGTTCTCAATCGCGTGGCTCATGATGAAGCCTTGGTAGAATTAGCAAAGAAGTCTGGAGCCAATTATCTAGTAAATCAACATGTCAAATCGGTTGAAGGAGAAGTTTTGACCTTGCGAAGTGGAAAGAAGTTCCAAGCCAAGGTCATCGTAGGTGCTGGCGGACATAATGACCCGATAAGAAGAGCCTATTGGAATGAGAAATCAATGAAGATTCCTGTAAAATTCGTCTTGATGGAAGGCGATTATGGTGATGCTGTGGAACTCCATTTCGGGTCGATGGCGCCCGGAGGTTACGCCTGGATGTTCCCTAAATCAAGTGGTGCCAACATAGGTTTGGGTATCCAGAGGAATTTCTCAAAAGGTAAGACGATGAATCAGTATGCAGCCGAATTCATTTCCAAATACGATGGTGAAGTAACTTTCGAAGGAGGCGGCTCTTTGCCCATGTCAGGCACAATCAAGACTTTTGTCAAGGGGAATTACATGTTGGTTGGAGATGCTGCAGGCATGGTCCTGCCTTCTAATGGTGCAGGAATTACCATTGCAATGATCGGTGGAAGAATTGCAGGGCAGGTTATTGCTGAGCATCTTACAGATGGTATCCCACTCAAGGAGTATGAAGTGCGATGGAAGAAGCAGATGGGTAAAGTGATGCGAAATTCGAAGCGTTCATTCCGCCTGGGAAGCATGCTGTTCAGATTACCAGATTGGATACTGAATCGATTGTTTAATCGCTTGACAAAAGGAATCATCTGGAGAGCGGTCACTTGCCGCCGAATGTTCTGGGTGATCTAGTAAACATGTTCAAAGCAGTATATTCTGAGCAGGGTAACTTTGGAGGAAGCTGAGGGCCGCCTGAACGAATTGGCAATCATTCAGGCTTTGTAGCAAGGAATCGCTCGGCCATGAAGAACGGCCAGTACAGCCTTCCGCGCACGTTGCTGAAACCTACTTCTCGCATCATTTTGCGATAATGAGAGATTGTTCCAAAATGCGTGTACGTCTTGGCCAACCACTTCCATGGATGGTTTTTGTCTTTGGTGACTCGACGTGCTACCCATTGTACAACTGTGCCCATCCATATGCGTCCTGCAAGGCTCTGTAGGAAGTTTGACTTTCCAGCATCGCAGATAATCAGCATCCCTCCTGGCTTCAAGACCCTGAGAATCTCTGAGAGCCCTTTGCGCTTGTCGTGAAAATCTCGGAATGAGAACAGGCAGCATACTCTGTCGAAGGTATTGTCTGGTAGTGGTAGTTCTTCGGCGACTCCTTGAACGAATTGCGCCTCACTCTCGCCTCGTTCCGAGCGCGCTTCACTCACTCTTTGTCGGGCCACTTCAAGCATCGCTTCACTTGGGTCGAGGCAAGTCAAATCGATACCTTGCAGATTCTCTGAGAATGTTCCNGGCCCACAGCCCACTTCGAGNACCTTCATTCCTGGTTCGATGAATCCAGCGACGTTANGGCGCCATTTCTTGTCTTGACCCAAGGTGACTATCGAGTTCACTTTGTCATAAACTGGGATGGTTGCTTCGAGGTTGTCCATCAACTCCTTCCATGCGTCTTCACCCATGCCGTCTCGGTCAAGCGATTCCGAGTCTCTGGTAGAACTCATCCGGCTGTCGCGAGGCAGCGGTGGATTTCAAGCATCGCTTTGTACCGGACTGGTCAAGTTGCAGAGTCCCCTCTAGAGTTGTCTTGAGTCCCCCTACGTTAGCATCATAANCCCCTGTTTTTTGGCCGGTACACCTAGGGTGAGATGATGAGCAAGAAGGACGTCCTCCGCGGGATAAAGGAAGCCGAGGTTGTAGCCTCCAAGACTCTCAAAGAAGCGAGAGATAAGGCTGCGCAAACACTTACTGATGCTCGAATTAAGGCTGCTGAATTGGTTAAGGCGGCAAGAGAGTCCAGTCAGCAATCAGCTGCCGCCAGTCTAGAAGAAGCCCGCCAAGGCGCTGCGGTGGAAGCAGAGAAGGTTGCAGCAGAAGGAAATGCTGCGCTTGAANCAATTCATTCTAGCGGTCAGGATCGACGTCAGGCTGCGATTGAGATAGTCCTCTCAAGTTTTGCCGAGTGAATCACGCTAAGGAGGAATTGGAATGAGTGCCTTGACNACCGCCGAGATGCAACGCATCACTGTGGCTGGCACGATTTCCAAGTTACACGATACTTTGGCTGCTGTTGGCCGTTTGAAGTGCGTACATCTTGTTGACAGTGAGGTCGAAGAGGACGGCTTCACTTTGGGCGCTCCACATTCCGATGCAGNTGNGGTTGCAGCGCAGTTGGCAAGAGCCAGAGCGGCTGTCTCGCGAATATCTCCAGATACCAATCAGCCTGCAATACAGACTGCTGCAGTGCGTAAGGAGTTGGATGGAGATTTCTCAAACAAGGTAGATGCGATTTTAGACAAGGCCAATGAGTGGGACGAAGCCAATTCTGAAATTGAGCGATTGACCGATGAGTTAGCGGTGCTGGAATTGTTGGTTCCATTGGGATTGGAATTAGAGTTGTATAGTGGATATGATTCTCTAGTTGTCAATGTTGGAACCTGTTCAGGGGATTCGTTTGGNATCAGTGATGACACTGCACTGATTTTCAAAGCGGGNAAGACTGTGGCCGCATTCTGTACCGAAGAAGATTCTTCGAAGGTCCTTGAAGCCCTGAATAACAATGGCTTCAACTCTTTGTCTGTTCCCGAAGCAGAAGGCTTGCCTAGTAAGGCAGTAGAAGAAATTCGCAACAAACTTACAGAACTCAACAAAACTGCTACTGCTGCACAATCCGCTTTGGACAAGCAATCAGAGAATTTTGGAAGAATGTTGCTGGGTGCAGTAGAGGAACTTGAGAGACAATTTGAGATTCTGCAGGCTCCAGTCAGATTGTGTACCAGCGATCACGCCTTCGTTCTCGATGGTTGGGTCAAATCTTCTGACCGTGAAAGAGCACGTAAGACACTGTCCAAACATGCTACAATGGTTGAATTTGAGGACTATGTGCCGTCTCATGGACATCATCACGGCCATGACGAAGAAGAGGATGCACAGCCTCCAATCGCCTTTGCAAATCCTGAGGCAGCGAGGCCTTACGAATTGTTGACCGATTTGGTCGGCAGGCCAAGATATGGCCGAATNGATCCAACTGTATTCATGATGTTCACCTATCCATTGTTCTTCGGACTGATGCTTGGAGACATGGCGTATGGAATGGGTACAATTCTTCTTGGACTATGGGTCAAGAAGAAGTTCGGTGAATCCGAACAAGGCTCATTGGCTGCTCGTCTGCTGATCTATATCGGAATGTCTTGTCTCTTCTTCGGTTTCCTTTACGCTGAAATATTTGGATTCGAGATAGATGCAACAGGTGATCATGCACCTCCTGGTTGGATTGCTTGGATGACGATATTCTATGAATGGGCTCACCACCCTCATGCAACCTTGCCATTCGGCATTCATCTTGCATTCCCATTCCACAGAGTTGGCGGAAACATGAGCGATTTGATTCTAATTTCCATATACTTGGGAATCGCACACCTAATGATTGGATACTTGATTGGAATGAGGGATGTGACCAAGGAGCATGGTCTAGCAGCGGGTTTCTTTGAGAAAGGCAGTTGGATAATGGTCCTCTTGGGTGGTTCTGCAGCAATCTACGGATTCATGGCAGGAAAGGACCACTCCGATTCTGGTCATCTGGATTTCTTGACNCTGATGGTCAATGCAGGTCTTGTAACCGCTGCTGTTGGAGTTGTTGCCGTATGTTGGGGTCTTGTGAAATACGAAGGATTCGGAGCATCTGGTTGGATGATTGGTCCACTAGAGACGATATCGCTGCTTTCCAACACCTTGTCTTACATTCGGCTATTCGCTATTGGTGTTGTAGGTGTAAAGATCGCCGAAGCCGGAAATATGCTTGGCTATCACAATCTTGTACATTCTATTGAATTAGTTCTCGAGGGTGAAGGTGTCATTCTNAACTTATTGTTAGCCATAGGAGCACTACTTCTGTGGATTTTCGTCCAAATCTTTGCGTGGGTACTCGGCGTATTCAGCCCGAATATTCACACAGCCCGTCTTCACTTTGTGGAGTGGATGGGCAAGTTCCATGAAGGCAGTGGAGAGCCTTTCGCTCCACTCGGCGGTGAAAACCGCTATTCCAAGGAAGGTGTATGATAGTCCACTGGGACAAAATGAGGTAAAAATATGAAAACAAGAATATTGAAGATGAGCTTGAGAACCCTAGCGCTTTTGATGTTGGTTGCATTGGTATCTGATACCGTTGCGGCTCAGGACACCGAAGCNGCAGACAACGAGAGTACCGTTGATGCGTGGGGTAAGTTGGGAGCAGGACTAGCCGTAGGGCTAGCAGCAATTGGTGCTGGTATCAGCCAGGGTAACATCGGTGCTGCTGCCGTTGGAATGTTGGCTGAGGATTCTAGCCGATTCGGACACGCGATTATTTTCACTGCACTGCCAGAGTCAATCGTCATTCTAGGTCTATTGCCACTCTTCATGTGAGTGCCAAGACTTGAGGGGAAACCCCGGTTGAGGAGGAATAGTATGACGATGAAGAAACTAGCAGATGAGATAGCAGCTGCTGCCAAGGCAGAGGCTGATGANATCATCAAGAAGGCAAACGACGAGGCAGCAGAAATCATTGCTGCCGCTCAGTCAGAGGCTGATGGCATAACTTCGGGTAATGCCGTCAAGTCTAAGCGCGAAGCAGACAAGTTGGGTCTAGAATTAGTAGCAAGTGCTAAGCAGGCTAATCAGAAACTGCAGTTGATTGCACGAAGAGAAGAGTTGGATTCCACCTATGAGTCTCTCAAGGACCAGGTAGGAAGCGCTTCTTTGAAGGGCAGGCCCGCACTTCTGAAGAAATTGCTCGCCAAGGCAACTGCCGAGGCAGGCAAGGANATGATTCTACGCCCAGTTGCAATGGACCGCAAGGCACTAGCTGCCGAGACTTCCTACAAGGTAGGAGATGATATCGAAGGCTTGGGTGGTTTCACACTCGAGTCAAAGGATTCCTCGGTCAGTTTGGACTTTAGGTTCGATGGAATGCTTGAGAGCGCATGGAATGACCTGCTTGGGCAGGTAAGTGATGCATTGTTTGGTTAGGAGGAGTTGAAGTGATCAGAGGTTCATCCAATCCGAGTATGGCTGCTGCTAGGGCTAAGTCCCGTAAGAGCAGTCTAATCGATAGGACGCGTATGCGACAACTGATCCAACAAAGCCCNGAGCAATTAGCGGCCAGTGTCGCAGATAGTGGATATCGCAATGAAATCGATATCTATGCTGCGAGACATACTGGTAGTGATCTTATCGAGATGGCTTTGACCCATAATCTGGAGAAGGAATTGGCTTCAGTCATGCACTTCTGTAGTGGTCGACTGAAGGAGCAGGTGCGAATCTATGCAGGTAGGTTCTCTTATCAAAATGCAAAGATTGTTTTGCGCGCCATATCCACAGAAGCCTCTATCGAAGAGGTGACACATGCAGTGTTACCTGAAGAGAATGAGATCAACGCATATTGGATCGACATGATTNGTGATTNNAACACCTTGGCGGAGGCTGCAAATGCAATGCGTAGACTTCCGTTGGGTAAAGCCCTCTCAGATATTGACGAGGAGGCTGACTTGAGCACATACGAAGACGCACTCGACTTGCACTATTTCCGTAGTGCATTGAGCGCCGTAAAAGGAATGGACCCCTCTGATAGGGTATTGCGCAACCATCTCCAGATGGAGATTGACCACCGTAACATCCTCAATATTCTCGAGGCAAGAAATCTCGGGATGTCAGATGAGGATTTGCGTTCCGCATTGATACCAGGCGGCCGTCTGATATCGAGCAACCAACTGAACTCCGCTTCTACCGCCGACTCCAACGGTTTGTTGGAGATGCTGCGCCGTTTCTCTGGATTCGATGCAGCAGGTTTGGAGGAAGTGATGCAGGAATCGACACGCTTGAGAACCTTGGACCCAGTGGTCCTTTGGTTGCATGAAAGAGAGCAGAAGTATCTGCAGAGGATGAGTTACCTCCATCCTTTGTCAGCTTTACCTGTCATCAATTTCATCTCACTCAAGGTCAAGGAAGTCAACAATCTGCGCCTCATCGTCAGAGGTGTATCTGCTGGCTTGCCTGCAGAAGTGTTGGAAGCACATATATTGTGAATGAGGTGATAATGAATGGACATAGTAGTAGTCGGTTCGGCTGATTTCACATTAGGATTCCAATTAGCCGGAATCGATAATCTCCACAACCCCGCAGATGATGAGGAATGCGCTCAGACCTTGCGNGGATTGTTGAGTGAAAAGGAGGCGGGCATNGTAGTCATAGACTCAACATTGCTCGCTAGAATGCCTGATAGGCTCAAAATGGCTCTATCGGACAGCGTTTCCCCCACCGTGCTGGGCATCGGCACAGAGGAGGACAATACCTTGCGTGAGACGATACGCAAGGCCATCGGAGTGGATCTCTGGCAATGATGCAAGAAAAGGAAAGTGAAAGCATGAGCAACGAAGGAACAATCTACAGAATATCTGGGCCGGTGGTGACCGCCATTGGAATGACTGCCAGCATGTATAACGTGGTGCGCGTAGGAAATGAAGGACTGATGGGCGAGGTCATCGAACTGCATGGTGAGAAGGCTATCATTCAGGTGTATGAGGATACTAGCGGTATACGGCCAGGTGAACCGGTCATCAATACTGGTGAGACCTTGTCGGTATCTCTAGGCCCCGGTCTATTGACCGAGATCTATGATGGTATCCAGCGTCCACTGGCTACTCTTGAGGANGTTATGGGTGTATTCATTACTAGAGGAGTTGATGCTGATGGTATCAACCTCGAGAAGATGTGGAACTTCGAGGCCACTGTTTCAGAGGGTGACCGTGTAGAGTCAGGACAGATTATCGGAACCGTTCAGGAGACCGATACNATCGTCCACAAAATCATGGTGCCTCCGGGGCTTTCAGGTGTCGTCGCCAGTGTCAAGAGTGGGGAATTCAACGTCACCGAGACCGTCTGNAAGTTAGATGACGGCAATGAGATTCAGATGTTGCAGAAGTGGCCTGTGCGTTCACCACGCCCCTTCCGCCAGAAGTATGCTCCTGATACGCCACTTGTGACAGGTATGCGTATTCTCGATTTCCTATTCCCTCTCGCCAAGGGTGGAGCAGCGGGTATNCCAGGACCATTCGGTTCAGGAAAAACAGTCACTCAGCAGAGCNTGGCCAAGTACTCGGATGCTGAGATAGTTGTCTACATCGGTTGCGGAGAGCGTGGAAATGAGATGACAGAGGTTCTAGACGAGTTCCCTCACCTTATCGATCCTAACACCGGTAAGCCGCTGATGAATCGAACAGTCATGATTGCCAACACTTCGAATATGCCTGTAGCTGCCCGTGAGGCTAGTGTTTACACAGGAATTACCATCGCCGAATACTTCCGAGATATGGGGTACGATGTTGCATTGATGGCCGACTCAACCAGCCGTTGGGCAGAAGCAATGCGTGAAATTTCATCCCGTCTAGAAGAGATGCCTGGTGAGGAAGGATATCCTGCTTACCTATCTAGCCGATTGGCTGAGTTCTACGAGAGAGCNGGNCGTGTNGAGACTCTNAATGGCGAGGACGGATCAGTAACAGTAATCGGTGCAGTATCACCTCCCGGTGGAGATATTTCAGAACCGGTCAGCCAAGGAACCCTACGTATCGTGAAGGTATTCTGGGGATTGGATGCAGGGCTTGCGCGACAACGCCACTTCCCTGCAATCAACTGGCTTGGTTCGTACAGTCTTTACCCACAGTCACTAGACCAATGGTTCCGCGACAACGTGGCTCAGGACTTCCCAGAGGTGCGAACTGAGATTTCCGGTTTGCTTCAAGTTGAGGCGGAATTGCAGGAGATTGTCCAGTTGGTCGGTTCCGATGCACTTCCAGTCGATCAGCAATTGACGCTTGAAGTAGCGAGAATGATTCGNGAATATTTCCTACAGCAGAATGGATTCCACGATGTGGACGCCTTTTCTGCAGTTGAGCAGCAGTACAAGATGGCCAAGGCCATTCTGAGTTTCCAAGAGAATGCCAAGAAGGCGATTGCAGCAGGTGGAATGCTAGAGGATGTGGTTAACATTCCAGCTAGAACCACTCTGATGAGGAACCGCTTCGAGGCAGGATACGTTGACAGAATCGANGGATTGGTCGATGAGATGAACAAAGAGATTGCCGCTGCGGTGGAGGATAACTAGGAGGGATTCAGATGACAGGNAAAGAATACAGGACAATAACCGATGTCAAGGGACCGTTGGTGTTCCTCGATAAGACCGAGCCAGTAGCCTTCGGAGAAATCGTTACTCTAAGGCTTGCAGATGGTAGCATCAAGAATGGACAGGTATTGGATACCAGCAACGACCTAGTGGTAGTTCAGGTATTCGAAGGAACTGCAGGTGTCGACCTTTCTACAGGAGTTAAGTTCCTTGGGGATGTTTTCAAGTTGCCAGTCAGCAAGGATTTGATTGGACGTATCCTTGACGGAGCAGGTCGACCAAGAGACGGTGGACCTGAGATTATCGCTGAGGAGAACGCCGACATCATTGGTGCTGCGATCAACCCATACAGCCGNCAGTCTCCACACGATTTCATTCAAACTGGGATTTCAGCCATCGACTGTTGTACNACACTGGTACGTGGNCAGAAGTTGCCTATCTTCTCGGCCAGTGGATTGCCTCACAANGANATCGCTCTACAGATTGCGCGCCAAGCCAAGTTGACNGATAGCGATGAGGAGTTNATCGTGGTATTCTGTGCAATGGGAATCACAGCTGAGGAGTACAATTTCTTCAGAAGCGACCTAGAGAGAACTGGNGCCCTTGAAAATGCGGTTCTGTTCGTTAATCTGGCTGACGACCCAGCGGTCGAGCGCCTGATTACTCCAAGATTGGCTTTGACTGCAGCAGAGTATCTCGCCTTTGAGCAGGATTACCACGTTCTGGTCATCTATACTGACATGACCAACTATTGCGATTCCTTGCGCCAAATCGGTGCTGCTCGTGAAGAAGTTCCCGGACGACGTGGATACCCTGGATACATGTACACTGACCTAGCAATGCTGTANGAGCGTGCAGGTTTGGTNAAGGGTAAGAAGGGAAGTATCACTCAATTCCCGATTCTAACCATGCCAGGAGACGATATCACTCACCCGATTCCAGATCTTTCGGGATACATCACTGAGGGGCAGATTGTTATCAGTCGTGAATTGCACCAAGCAGGTATCTATCCGCCGATCAACGTATTGCCATCTCTATCTAGGTTGATGGGTGGTTGTATCGGAGAAAAGACAACCCGTGAAGATCACAAGTCGGTTTCCGACCAAATGTATGCGGGATATGCACAAGGTCGTGAATTGCGAGGATTGGTTGCCATTGTCGGAGAAGATGCATTGAACGAGCGTGACAAGCAATTGCTTGACTTCTCGGGGTTGTTTGAGGACCAGTTCCTACGCCAGAGCCGAGATGAAGACCGTTCTATCGACGAGACATTGGACCTGTGCTGGGATTTGATGCAGAACATCTCGACTAAGTATCTGGTGCGGTTGGATCAGCAGTGGATCGACAAGTATCATCCTACGGACAAGAAAGAGTGAGATTAGCAGAATAGCAAGTAGAGGGAGGTGAAATCATGGCACTCGACATCAAGCCGACGCGCAGTGAACTCATCAACTTGAAGCGACGCATCAAGCAGACCAAGAATGGTTACAACTTGTTGAAGATGAAGCGAGATGGTTTGTTCCATGAGTTCAGGCAATTGCTTTCNGAGATGATTAAGGCCAAGCAGGAATTGACCGCAACCTATCAGTCTGCTAAGTCAAGAATTGACCTTGCCAACGCTATAGAAGGAGGTCTTGCTGTACGTGCTGCTGCAATAGCCAACTCTACGCACCCCGAGGTAGAAGTCGAGCGACGCAACATCATGGGAGTTGTAGTTCCAAGCGTTTCAGGAAGTAACCTACATGCATCATTCGCACAACGTGGACTTGGATTCATCGGTTCCAGCCCCTACGTTGATGAAGCAGCCGAATCATTCGGTGAATTGATCGAGAAGATGGTTAAGGCTGCAGAGATGGAAGCAACACTGAAGCGTATGTTGGCAGAGATTGAAGCTACTAAGAGGCGAGTTAACGCCCTTGAATTCAAAGTTATTCCAGAGATGGAAGAGGCNAGAGATTTCATTCAATTGCGCCTTGAGGAGATGGAACGTGAGGAGACTTTCCGTCTGAAGCGATTCAAGAACAAGTGATTCGTTGAGCCCTTGTATAGGCAAGGGATTTGATGTGTAATCGTCAGCCACTATACAGAGGGGGCGGCTTTGAGCGAAGAAGAAGTGGGTGCCAAAGCCATCAAACCTCTGAAGGTTCATGAAAAGGCTTGGACTCAGAAGCAATTGTTAGAGAGAATAGTTGCTAGACATTTCGATGTCCTTGAGGACATAGGTGAGTTGTGGCCAGCATGGCTAGTCAGGGCCCGTATTCAGGATGAGGAGCATGAGAACCCTCACGATGCTTTACAAATCATGAATGAACATCTTGCTGAATTAGATTGGATGGCAAGATTGACGCGTGACGAACCTTGGAAGGTGACGATATTCCCTTCACCGCCTTCGTTATTCGCTTTGCAGGATGTTCACCGTCTATTTTTCTGGATAGCGGCTTTGTTGTCTACTTGGATTATGGGGGTAGTTTGGCTGCTTCCATTGCATGCTGGGACAGAGTGGACTGATCCCGCTATTCTACGAGCAGGACTCTTGTCCTACGCTTTGCCGATGATGGCTTGTCTGGGGCTAGCGGATCTTGCACACAGATATGTTGCTAAACGTATGCAAGTNAGAGTAGGTGGACTTCTCCCACTNGCTTTGCCATTGCCCTATCCTGGTTGGCCATTCGGATTATTTGCCATTCCAAGCCATCCTCGAATGGAATCGATTCCATGGCCAGATCGCAGAAAACTAGGATGGGTAAGTCTAGCCGCACCGTTGGTCTTACTTNTAGGAGGTCTGGTTCTGGTCTTAGTTGGATTATGGTTGACTCCGACTGAACGCACTATCGGTGAGCAACCGAGCCGCTTGGGATTCGGTTTACTGGCTCAGTTGTTGGCTTCATTGATATGGGAGCCTGAGGTTCTCTCTCTGAAGACAGCATGGGCTCATCCAATGGCCTTGGCAGGCCATGGATTGATGCTGGTTGCTTGGGTTTCTTTGCTACCGATACCTACTTTCCCTGGAGGCAGGATAATCGTCGCTATGTCAGGAATGGAATCCGCTAGATCGCAAGGCAGTCAAATTCTGTTGTTCATCGCAGTTATGTCTCTAGGATTCTTGCTGGGTGCTTTCACCGGACACGTCATTTGGACCTTCGTAGTTATTGCCGGTGGAATGCTTATTGCAACTCAGGGCGGAGAGGACCGGATACCATTGATNCTCGACGATGTACGNCCATTGAGCGAAGATTCAGCGCGCAGATTGTCGATGGCTTTGGTTGTCGGATTACTATTGACCATACCTGCAGAGATGCCAACTCTCGAGTTAGAAGAGTGGGATGCAGAACTGGAGTGGGAACTACCGGCCTCAACATTGTTCAGTGATTTCAATACCAGCGACGGATTCAGCATAGTCATCAAAAATCCTGGATTGTTGAACCAAAAGTGGACATTATCTGCAACAGTGCAAGGTTTGGCTGAACAATGGAACTTATCTTGGGAATGTCCAGATGGCGAGTCTTCTTTGTTTGAAGGGTGCCAAGGAATCTTGCCTGCAGAAGAATCAACAATAGTGCATCTGAAATGGTTCACNCCACCTATAGAGTCATCACCCGTTCCTTTATTGCTAAATATCTTGCACAATNAAAAGGATTCTCATGAAGTCACTTTACAGGCCGATGCGGAATTATCGCCAATTGCTCCGTCGTGGACAGTTTCGGGCGACTTGCAGGAGCCTGTTTTGTGTACAGGCTTGCAGGTAAGCAAGGATTCGCAATCATTCAATCTGAGCCTCTCCTCAAGCGATTCTCAGTCNAGCGAATCTTCATTGTGGAGAATAGTTGAACCACTAGATNTCTCCATCGAGGACAATGCTACCAAATATGTGATGGATATTTGCATAGAGGGCGAGGCTGGATCATTGCTCCATGGAGTAGANACCTTGAGATTACAGGCGATGATAGATTCTGGAGTTTTGTATTCATGGAGCCTTGAGATGCCTGCAACCGTTGGTAACTTTGTATTCCCTAGCGATGGCTGGAGATTCGGACAGCATGATGAGTTGGTATCTTGGGAAAATGCGAGCAATTGGTCCATTTCGGGCGCTATGGGTTGGTCTCAAGGCGATGATTTGTTAGTTTCCGATGAATTGTTGTGCTCAGATGGAGGAGNATGGAGGCAGCCAAATCAGAACGAAGATGGATGGACTTGGGATTCCAATGTACAGAAGCGCGTGGATTGGCCTAACCTTTCCTCTGGAAACTTGAATTGGACAGGTAGTGCTGCGAATTGGCTACATCTATGCTCTGATGAAGTGCAAAGTTGGGAGATGGTCGAAGGTCCAGCAGTTATCCTCATCGATGACGGAGTAGCACGAATGGATTGGATCAACACTGGTTGGTCAATAAACTCCTCAAAGAGTGGTAGTATGGAGATTCAGTTCATCGATATGCAAGGAGGTCTTGTCTTTGATGAGAGGGGTCACGGCAACGGTAGTGGTTGGCTTTCACATATTCAAGAGACTAATGGTATCGAGGTCACATTAACCTTGAATTGGCAGTCTAGTGATGACATGTTGATGGCTTGGATTGAATTGACTGATGGCCAGATTCAACTTCATCTAGCAGCGTGGGATGTAGGGTGATTGAATGCGAATCGGCATATTCGGACCCGGTGCAATAGGTGGTCTATTCGCTGCCCTTCTACGTTCAAACGAGTTGTACATCTTCGCTAGAGGAGCAACTGAAGATGAACTAAAGTCAGGATTGATTATGCATACTCCGGAAGGTGAATTAATCCATGTTTTACCAACTGAGTACAAGTTATCTTGTAATCNTGGGGAATTGGATGTTGCATTGATATGTGGCAAATCCTCATCGACAAGTGAGTTGGCTGACATGGTGAAGGAATATCTCTCGGATGAAGGGATTGCATTTAGTGTTCAAAATGGCTTAGGGCACTCAGAGGTACTTGCAGCAAGGCTTGGCTGGCAACGAGTATTATCCGCTTCTACCATCCATGCTTCGACAAGATTAGGCTTGAATGAGGTACAATGGACGGGAAGGGGCGAGGTTAGTATCGGAGGTCTTCATTCAGAATCTCCTCGCTTAGCGGACCCTAGAGTTTCTTCGCTCCTTAGATGTTTCAAAGATGCGCAACTAGAGCCGGTGTGGTGCGATGATATAGAGCAAGGCCTTTGGATCAAATTGTTGTTGAATATAGCAATCAACCCCTTGGCGGCCATCAGTGGACAAGAGAATGGTGAGATTCTCAGGTCAGAGAGTTTGTTGGAGCAAGCCATTGCGATTATGGATGAGGGTCGCAAGGTTGCGATCGCAGAAGGCATAACTATCGAAAGTGAGGAAATGATAGGACGTTTACTCCAAGTTCTAGAAAGCACAGCTAATAATCGATGTTCGATGTTACAGGATATTATGGCAGGTAGAAGGACAGAGATCAATTCCCTTTGTGGAGAGGTCGTAAGAAGAGCGGAGAAACATGGTATTCCTACGCCTCTGAACCTCCAGTTGAAGTCCTTGGTTAATGCTATAGAACGCTAACTTCAGGCTAAGTCTTTGTTATAATGCAAGCCGAGATTCTCCTTGCGAGCTTGACTTTCTACACATACCAGTTCGGCGACCAGAACCATATTCCGTAATTCGACCAATTCTACGCTTGGGATGCAGCGACTCCAGATTCTTTCTACTTCTTCCTTAAGCAGACATATTCTGCGTTCTGCTCGCAATAGTCTAGAGTTGGATTTCACTAGGCCTACATCATCAGTCATGGTGGACTGTAAGGCTGATCTATCATGTACCAAAGGTGCATGTTCCTGTAGGTCTACCATCTCATCGGCTCTCCAATCAGGAATATCAGACGTATTTGGCTCTGGATTCAATGCGATGAAATATTCTGAAGCCCGATGCGCATAGACCACTGCTTCCAATAGGCTGTTCGAAGCCAATCTATTCGCTCCATGCATGCCTGTACATGCTACCTCTCCAATGGCATACAATCCTCCTATGCTTCTTTCTTGGTCATTTTGTAATACCGCTCCATCTCTGTTTACAGCCAATCCACCAACGAAATAGTGGGCTGCAGGTGCAACGGGGAGGGGGTCTTTTCCAAGCGACAGTCCATGTCGTTCCAGTCTTGATTGTATGGTGGGGAACCTTTCTACAACATTTGAGTCTAGATGCTCGGTAATCAAGAATACGCTATCTTCCCCGCTAAGTTTCAATTCTGAGTCTGTGGCTCTAGCGACTACGTCGCGAGTAGCAAGACTACCGAGGGGACTGTGGTTCAGAGTAAACGAGTACTCGCTAGCCTCTCCTCCCTTTTCCTTCCATTCTTGATATGCTGCTTTACTCATCAAAACTGCTCCATGCCCGCGCAGTGCTTCGGTGATCAGAAAAGGCCTGTCTCCCTTTACCGCAAGAGCCGTTGGATGGAACTGAACAAATTCCATGTCTCTTACCTTTGCACCTGCACGTACCGCCATTGCGATGCCATCTCCACAGGCTACTTGCGGGTTAGTGGTGTTTCTATAGAGTTGACCTGCGCCTCCTGTTGCTATCATTACGGCATCGGCAGCAATTGTAATCATCTCGTTAGAATCGTTCAGACACCATACTCCAGCAATATCTTTCTCTGGCGAATCACGGTCCCTGAGAATCAAATCAACAGCAAGGTGGTTAGCCATCATTCTGATTTTTGATGAATCTCGAATCGCATCCATCAGGGATTTCTCAATCATCGCACCAGTGGCATCTTTTGCATGTAGGATTCTTGAAACAGAATGTCCGCCTTCTCGAGCCAGATCAAATTGACCGTCTTCTCCCTTTTCAAATAATACTCCAATGCTTAGCAGGTCATTGATTCGGTCGGCTGCTTCACTACAGACCATTTTCACAATACCCTCGTCGCAATGTCCAGCACCGGCCTGTAAAGTATCTGAGATGTGTGCTTCTAGACCAACTCCATCGGTTTTGTCCAGGATACCTGCAATCCCTCCTTGTGCCCAGTTTGTAGAGGAATGTTGGGGCTCACTCTTGGTGATGATGCTCACCTCGTGTCCAGCACCTGCACAGCGCAATGCAGCAAACAATCCTGCTATGCCGGAGCCGATGACCAGTACGTGTGCCATGCGACCAACAATCACCTCCCGTGGTACCCGCTGTTGAACGTATCGCGAACCATATTTGGTTCTGAATGCTCCCGATAGCACTATGGAGGGGTGTATTTGTTCACGGCTCGATGGGGAGCAAGATTCCGCGCATCATCGCCGTCGTTCTCGGCGTATTTGTCATTGGAATCAGTGTTTACAATGTACACGCTGGATTAGGACAATTTGGTGGAGAACCTGCCAAATTAATGTGGAATAATATCGCAACCGATACCTGTGCCAAGGCTTTAGACGGCTCATTCGATGATGAATCAGAAATCGAGGACTGCGTAGGTGCGACCGGCCTCTATGAATTACAGGATCTAATCGCTCTATGCATAGGATTGATTCCACTTTTGGTTGGTATGGTGGGCTCAAAGAAGAAGCGTCGAGGCAAGGGAGGAGGCGGAGCGGCTAGCAGGAAATTGGCTAAGCGCATGCGTTCTGCTAAACTGAAGATGAGTTTCGGCCTCACATTCTTCGTTCTCATCGCTCTCGATGTCATGGGATATCTTTCTCCTGATGGAGAATCACTTGATTTCGTTGAATTGACAGGATTGCCGATACCTTCGGAAATAGTGTACACAGTTCTAGGTCTTCTCGGACTAAGATTCATCCTCAATGGTATGTCCATGCGCAAGCATACTTTGGGCCTCAAAGAAAAGCATGAAGAGGGTGGAGGAATGGTCGCAGACGGCTACAGTATGGCGGTGCAAGAGAGGATGTTCAGGGACAATAGGATTGGGGACCCATTCGCAGGTAAGCACAAGGTCAAGGGAGTTGGAGACTTCAGAACCATTGGAGAAATGAGGAAGGCCATGAGTCTCGATCAATGGGAGGATTCCTTTGAGCGAGGGCTGTATGACGATGGAGCCTTTGAGACCGGTAGGACTTGCCATTACTGTAGTGGACAGGGTTGTGAGCAGTGCGGTGGCACTGGAGAACTCTAGTTTGAAATTGTGATTTTTCACTTCACTCGGCTATTCAAACAGGGCCTTGCAATCGCCTTGTCAGAACAGTCAACTTACGTAGTGCTTATTACCCGTCAATAGACCGCTGAAAGCCTAATGTTGCAATAAGTCAGCATTCACAGAGGGGATAGGATGCATCTAAAGGCTTTGGAGTTGGAGAATTTCAAATCGTTCAGGGGAGAAGTGGAGATTCCACTCGACCGTGGATTCACAGCGATAACCGGTCCAAACGGTTCCGGTAAATCGAATTGCGGAGACGCTATACAATTCGTTCTCGGACCTCGCTCAAACAAGAGTTTGAGGGCAGGGAATGTCAAGGATCTGATATTCAATGGCGGCGGTAAGAACAAGCCAGCGAAGAACTGCATAGTGACCCTAGTTCTCGACAATCCCCTCGATGATGAAGGCCGACGAAGAATGAGCGTGGACAGTGATGAGATTCGATTGACACGTTCTGTGCGACTTACCAAGACTGGAAATGTAGTTTCGAAATATCTGCTCAATGGAGAAGAGAGTTCTCAGAAATCGTTCCGCAGGTTGCTTTCAGAGACCAATGCTAGAGCCGATGGCTACAACATTGTCCTACAAGGCGACGTCACCGGTCTTGCAAAGATGACTCCTATGTCTCGACGTAAGGTTCTGGACAATGTTGCTGGCGTCACTTCGTATGATGACGAGATCCGTAAGGCGGATCGCCAAAAATCTCAGGTCGAGGAATATCTCGAGCGCATTCAGTTATTGGAAGAGGAGCTATCTGCTCGTATGAAGGACCTCAAGAAGGAACGTCAAGCGGCCCTCAAGTATCGCGACTTGCAGATGGAACTGGAAGATGCCAAGGTCATACTGATGCAATCTCATCACAGATCGAGGTTGGAAGAGATCGAGTTCATAGCCGTCGAACAGACCAGATATCTTGAGGAGTCCAAGGAACTCAAAATCGTGATTCAGAGTGGCGAGAAAGAATTGCTCGACATGGATGATCGCCTAGCCGAAGTGTCTAGGCAGATGGCTGAGGTGCTTGGAGATGACAGTGCGGAAATGATGAACCGCATTAACGATATGCGAATTTCTTGCGACCGCAATAAGGACCGAATTTCAGATGCCGAGGATTCAATTCAAGAGACTCTTGAGGAAGTAGATGCTCTTCAGCAGGATACCGATGAGGCAGAATCAGCACATTCAGCCCATTTGGCAGAACTTGCTCAAGCAGAGGAGACCATGAAACAAGCAGATGCTGACCTCAAGGCGGCTGAAGAAGCTGAGAAAGGTGCACGCAAAGCATTGCTTGAGGGTGATCGTAAGACTATCGAGTTGACCAGGGCACAAGGTAAAGCCAATGAGAAATTCCAGATGATGACGCAAGCACTCAATGAGGCTAAACTGGCACATGGCCTTGAGTCTCAGAAAGTCGATATCGCTGCTGAACAGTTGGCAGAAGCAGAGGAGATGGAAGCAGAGTTACAACTCTCTGTAGATGAATTGGTCATCGAAGGAGAAGAATTAGCGGAATCAGATCCAGAAGTAGATCGCACTTCTATGGCCAAGGAATTGACCACGCTGCAGAGGGAAGAAACACGATTGAGTGAGGAAGCCACAGCAGTTGAGACGCGCTTGAGAGAGACTGAGAGGAAACTAGTAGTTGCCCGTAGTGAACTGGAAAGCCGTTCAGGTAGCCGAGATGGAATGGCTAGGGCTGTTCGTAGCGTGTTGGAACTACGCGACAGTGGCCAAATCAGAGGAATTCTCGGAACAATCAGTGAGATGTGCTCTCCAAAGGAATCAGCACACGAGGAAGCTTTGGCAACCGCGGTAGGCGGAGGAATGAACAGCATTATCGTCGAGAATGATCAGATTGCCCATGACTGTATGGCGCACCTTCGTAAGCATAATGCTGGTAGAGCGACATTTTTGCCATTAAACAAGATTCAGACCGGCAGATCTAGCGGAAAGGCCATGATGACAGCGCGTAAACCAGGAGTTCTTGGTTTTGCATGGGAAATGTTGGAACATGATCCACGCATTGAGAGTGCAGTCAAGTATGTGCTTAGGGATACGTTGGTAGTAGATAGCATGAGTACGGCTCGTGAAAACATGGGTGGCATCAGGATGGTGACTCTCAACGGCGGAGTTACTGAGCCAGGAGGTGCTATGGTCGGTGGAAGTAGAGTCAGACTCAAGGTTAGTTTCGGAGGAAGAATCCAAGGAATGAACGAGGTTGACAAACTCGATGCAGAAGTTGTCAGATTACAGGGTCTGGCTGAAACTGTCAATGATCAGTTGCAGACCTGTAAGAGGAAGCAGCAGGAGTTGAATCATCGTATCAGCAATATCTCTGAAGATGAGAACGCTATGCGTCAACGTCAATGGAAGGAGGATCTGCGTCTATGTGAGCAAAGACTTGCAAAGGCAACTGGTGCTGTAAAATCCCTCAAGAAGAAGTTGTTAGATGCGGAGAAGATCGCCAATCGCAAAGAAGAGGAGTTGCAGAGGGTCAGTGAAGCCTTGCGCGCAGCAGAGTTGACGCGTGAAGTGGCGGATGCAGCATTGCAAGAAGCCAGCCCCGCTCATCTACAGGAAAAGCTTCGAGAGGTTCAGGAGACTCGTGTGAATGCCTATTCTGCTCAGGCCAAGGCCAAGGCAGTCATCGATGGAGCCAGTGAAAAGGGCCGAATTCTACTCGAACGCGTTGACGAATTAGCAGACAGGAAGGCCAAGCACGAGAAAGAGAATGCAGAACGCTTGCAACAAATCAAGACTTGGCAAGATGAAATTGCTGCGGTAACAGCCGAATTAAAGGAGGCAGAAGCCGCACACAGCCAAATTGCTGAGGAGCACAAGGAATTGGAGTCTGAGCGTTTGAGGTTGACCGAGGAGCGAGCGACCTTGCATGCTGGATTAACTCAGAAGGCCAATCAAGCGGATACACTTGAGAAGAGGGCAGGCGAATTCACTTTGCAACTGCAACAGAAGAGAGAGGCTTTGGACGAGTTGTTGGATGAGATGGGGACTTCTGGAATAGAACCCGCTGAAGAGAACAAGGCTTTGCCTTCAGTCTCTGAATCCGAGGGTAAGGTGCGTTCTCTAGATCGTAGATTGTCACTTATTGGGGATGTCAACATGCTCGCTATAGAGCAATACGATGCAACCGAAGAGAGGTTGACTGAGTTGAAGGAAGACAACGGTATCTTGCAACAGAGAAGAAAGTCGTTGATCGACTTGACCGAGCGTCTAGAGAAGCAGCGTAAGACAAGATTACTGCATGTTCTGAAGTCGGTGGACAAGAATTTCCGCAAGGTGTACAATGTTCTATCAGATGGTGGAAGAGGTGAATTGTTCCTTGAGAACCCAGATGAACCTTTCAAGGGTGGACTTTCGATGTGGTGTCAGCCCAGCGGTAAGAGTTCTCGTTGTAAGTTGGAGTCACTTTCCGGCGGTGAGCAATCGATGGCGGCTCTATCACTGATATTCGCCATCCAGGATTATGACCCAAGTCCATTCTACTATTTCGATGAGGTGGATCAGAATCTCGACGCATTCAATGCAGAGAGAATTGCAACTATGTGTAGAGAACGTAGTGAGCGTGCCCAATTCATCATGGTTACTCTGCGAAAGGTAAGCCTGCAATTAGCCGATCATCACATTGGAATAACACATGCAGGAGATGGTTGCAGTCGAAGAATCGCTAACTTCGACCGAGACCGTGCTATCGAATTAGGCGCTGCAGCACTGGCGGAACTGAAGAAACAGAAGGAGATGCCTGTACGCGAGGGCTCCCTGATAGATTCCAAGGGATTGCCTAATGCTGAGAATATGCCAAAGATTCCCGAAGCCTTGCCGATGCCATCATCTCTAGGTGGATTGGCAGAGCGTGCCGAGGAATTGAAGGAAGATATCGAAGAAAATCAAGAGGTGCGTCGCCAAATCGTGGAGGCTGAAGGAGATCAAGCAGCCTTGGAGGAAGAAGCAGAGGTTTCAGCGGACGACCTCGACATCGAGGCTCTAACAGAACAGTGAATGAGGTGTTGATATGCAGTCTAACCTGTCAGCGCATTTCCTTAGACAGGACATTATCGACAAATTGCTGGCAGAAGGAGAATCAGATTCCAAGGAGGCTAGCCTTTACGCCAACAGATTGTTGGAGATTGCCCACATAGAGGATTCAGAACATGCAGGACTGATGGATCCCTTTGACCGTTCAGTAGCCATCGTCTTTGAGTTGTTCAGGGATGAGGACCTTAATCCCTGGAATGTCGATTTGTCGCAATTCCTCAAACTATTTTCTGAGAGAATCAAGAAGGATGCCAAGAATGTGGACCTACCTGCTTGCGGCCGTCTAATCAGGCTTGCTTGGGAAGTTCTACATGGGCAGGCAGCGGGCCTTCTAGAGCGCGCCCTAAGAGATGATGAGCAGGAAGATGAAGACCTATTCACCGAATGGGGATGGGAGATGGAGTACGATGATGATGAGTTTTCTTTCACTACAAACGTGTTAACTGGTAGCGTGGAAGAGAAACTCCCAAACCTGTTCAATGAGAGGATTCGTAGAGATGAAGGCCGACAAGTAACTCTAGGCGAGTTGCTTTCAGCTCTCAAGGATGCATGCGATGATGCGGATGAACTGAAGTTGCGCGAGGAGAATCGAATTCGCCATGCTGAAGATGTCAAACACGCTTTGAGTAATGTTGGAGCAAGAATGCACGATGAGAATTTGGACGGAGATATCAAGATGTGCTGGGCTGCGATGAAGAAAGTTGCATTGGATAATGGTCGTAAGTCCGGAGATGAGATCCCAGTCGAGGAAGTCATCGCACAGTTACGCACCGATCTCTTGGAGGAATATGGCAATGAAGTGGAAGGACTTGATGGAGAAGCCAATGTCACTGCTTTCATATCAACTCTTTTCCTAACGCATCGTGGTTTTGCTGAAGTAAAGCAGAAAGTAGTGCCGAATGGTGAAGTAATATTACTCGATAAATGGCCTGAGTTAACCGATTTTTCCGAAGTTCAAGCTTTGATCAAAGGAGAGAGGGATGAACATTCACAGAAGATCAAATTTCAGGCAGGAGGAAGGCAGCAACATCTTGCCAGAGTGGCTAGAAGGGCCAAAGAACAGGCTCGTAAAGAGGCCGAAGAAGCAGAAGCCGCGGCTGCTGCAGCAATCGAAGAGGGATCGAATGTAGATTCCGAAGAGGCTGAAGTACCTGTAATCGAAATAACATTACCAGATGGAATGGAGGACTTACAATGAGCTATGAATTGGAAACACTGATTGAAGCAACGCTATTTGGAGCGGGTAAATCGATGACCGTAGAAGAATTATCACTCGACTTGGAAGTGACACAAGCAGAGATATCAGAATCTCTGTCTACATTGCAGACTTCTCTGAAGAGAAGGCGTGGTGGGGCTTTGCAACTGGCTGACATTAGTGGGCGTTGGGCCTTGGAAGTAAAGCCCAAGGTGGCGCAGCACCTACCTTGTAATGCTAAGACAGATATCCCTGGGAAGTTATTGAAATCAGCTTCATTGATTGCATTCCATCAACCTATGTTGCAGAGTCGTTTGGTAGAATTGCTTGGGCAGAGAACTTATGATCACGTTAGAGAACTCGTTCAACTTGGCCTCGTTGAGAGAAGGCGTAAGGGCAATACCAAGCAATTGACAACTACTCGTCGCTTTTCAGAAATATTTGGCTGTCCTCATACGGATAAGCGCAAGGTAAGGGCATGGTTCCGTGAGCAGGCTGCAGGATTGGGCTTGACTTCTGGAGGTTCAGAAAGACCAATGGCATTGACTGAGGAACAAACCGAATTACCCTTGCAGGATGATTCTGGATTCGAAGCGATTGCCCAAAGGGCTGGTGAGCACACTTCAGAAGATGGCGCTAATGAAGAAGCGCCTTCAGAAGAGGTGGAACTCACTGCTGAAGAGTGACTATCTCTTCCTGTATTCGGCCAACATACTGTCAATCAGGCTCTGAGTGACCGGTTGCCCCGATTCATTGACCATGTCTGCAACAGCCTCAATCTCCTCTCCTTTAGCACCGGAAGAGATGGCCATGTTTCGCAGATGAAGGCGCATGTGTCCTGATTGAATGCCCGTGGTTGACAAGGCTCGCATTGCTCCAAGATTCTGAGCAAGTCCTGCACAGGCCATGACTCCGGCCAATTCTCGTGCTGAATCAACCCCTAGAATCTTGAGATTTGTTCTTGCTGCTGGGTGAACCTTGGTCGCTCCACCAACTATTCCAACTGCTAGAGGTAACTCGATGCTTCCTTCAAGGTCTCCATCTTCATTTTGCCACCATTTTGCCAGACTTCCATAGCGCCCCTGGTCGTGAGAGACCCAAGCGTGGCAAGATGCTTCCACTGCTCTCCAATCCTGTCCACATGCCAAGGCAATGGCCGAAATTGCATTCATCGTACCCTTGTTATGAGTGGTTGCTCTAAATGGATCCACTGAGGCGAAGCGGAATGCTTCAAGTATTCCAGAAATAATCTCTAGCCCTTCTTCTCGACCGCCTCCATTGGACAATTCCTCAGCGGTAAATGTAGCCCTAGATCTAGCTAGGCGGTGAATGGCTAAGTTGGATAATATGCGAAGATTTGCTCTTCCTCCTGACAATTCCTCAATCTTTGGCGCAACTAATTCAGCCATTGTATTGACCGCATTGGCGCCCATGGCATCTTTGCAATCTACCAATATGTGTACTATCAGCATAGAATGTTCCTGAAATGGTCTACAGCGAATCTCCTTGCATCCGCCTCCTAATTTGACCATAGTTGATGGTAGGCTGTTGCATATTTCAACAACTGAATCAGCATTATCCAATATGGCATTAGTCGCCTTTTCAATATCTGGAACATCTATCAATTGAATCTGACCGATCATTATCGAATCATCAACTTCCGTTCTGAAACCACCCTTGGCGTGGCATCTTTTGGCAATGTTCGAAGCTGCTGCAATGACCGATGATTCCTCTATGCAATAAGGAATCAAGTATGGTTTATGATCGATGATGAAATTGGTAGCCAAGCCAACGGGTAAAGCCATCGTCCCCACTACATTCTCTACCATCTTGTCTGCCATCTCATCTTCTAAGCCACCTCCATCGCTCAAGGACGAAATATCTTCGGCATTCAATCCCGCTACTTGACTCAGTAATTGCCTACGCTCTTCAAGACTCAAACGAAAGAATCCCGGAAGGCGACTGTCATCAACTGGCATCTGAATCTGTTTGTGCGAGTGATGCTATGGCCTCAAGGTTTGCCATTGTAAAATCAGTATATCAACGCGTTCAACGCGTTAATTTATGCGTTAAAAAAGCGTTAACTGTGCGTTAAAATGAAATGTTATCGCTCCAATTATTCACAATTCTTGAAACAATATGCCGATTGGCTATGCGATTGACGCGTTCAACTAATGCTCTATCAACGCGTCAACGCATGAACACTTATGAGCCGAAGTAGAATTCCACCCATTCATGCGTAGCCTAGTTCTGGAAGACCTTCCCCCTTTGAGGGAGAACCCATTCAATGGCAGGCCGTTAGAAAGGAATGAATTCCGCTTGTTGGGGGGAAGGGATGATCAAATTACATTTCTTACATCATTGATCAGACAACGTTCTCCGAGAATGATTCTGCTCAAAGGTGAACGTGGTTCTGGCAGAACCTCGATGATTCATGCTTTGGCATCTCAAACAGAATTGCATCGTTCATTCACCATGTTCCCACACGAAGAACATGCAATGCGATTGCTAAATGAAACATTTTCGATGCTAGTGGGATTCGATAGGCCTCCGCATGTGACTTCTATGGTTGAGCACATGGTCGAAGCAGTATCTTCCTATCATGGACCTTTGCAGTTGATAACCTATGATTTCCCAAATGCCTCTGGCCCCCTTCTGTGTTCTTCTATGCAGCGCTTAACTGGCGCCTTAAGGAGGCTCAAAGCTTTGGTATTGGTAACTGTGACGCCTGAACAGTTCCAAGCATTCCCCGATGATTTGGTCAACGAATTTGATAGCGTTGTAGAATTGGAACCTGTTTGCGAGGACGGAATCAAGGAAATCGTGGAAAGAAGAATAGCNACTGTAAGCCGAAAAGAGTGGAATTGCGACGNCGNCACTGTTGAGGTATTACATGATGAGACGCAAGGGCATCTAGGACGNTTGATTCGTCGAATGAGGGACCTNGTGGATGAGGCTAGAGCACAACCTGAANAGAGCAGTTCGCATTCGGGTTGGCANAGAATCAGGAACAGCGGAGGAGCACATAGCACATTGACTCAAGAAGAGAAGACNTTCGAGGAACCTGTGNTAGAGGAAAAACAAGTGGANGTTCAACCCNCCGNCGTTGAAGAAAAACCTGCTGACCCTTGGGATCTCGATANAGAGGAGGATGNAGGAGTTCAGTCNGAGGAGGAATTCATCCAACCAATGCNTATGTTCTCTTTGGAGGATGATTTAGAGGAAGTCGACTCAATGCTTACCGACTTTGATGTGGGTCCGCCAATTTCTGCAGGAATGTTCGGTTCTTTGGCACGTAGAAACCGAGATTCGATGCTTGAATCCCCCCGATTCAGTCCTAGTCAGGATGCGCCGGATGTTGATGAGTATGAGCAAGAACCTACAATCAGAGATGGAGCAACGGACTTGTGGGTCCACGAGGGCGCTCCCCTCATTGAGAACAACCTCGAATCAGAACAGGCTGCTGCCCTCGGACTTCAGGTGCCACAACCCTCACTCCAGCCGGAAGTATCAGAACCATGGGTGCCGCCTTTACCAGTTGTTCAACCACCTTCTGTGCCTTCTCAACAGAATATTGTATCTCATAACACCGGTTTAGCAGAGCGTTTAGCCGGCTTTGCACCTAGANNTCAGCGTTGGGATGAACAGAGCATGCCATTGGATATCGAGAGAATGCGTAATTTNGCCGAACATGAAAGGGTAATTGTGGAAATNGCAGCGCAACGAGAATTCTCACCTTCTGATGAATATCTGGGCAATAGGCTAGCGGTCAAGAGACCGCGTATGTCGCAACTGGCCAATGGATTATACCGTAGCGGGATACTCTCTGTCAGAAAACATGGCAGAAGTAGATGGTTCAGTCTGACCAATGATGCTCGCGCTCAATTGGTAGCCTGGGGTTTGCTGGAGGAGTCNAGATGAGCGAAGAAGCAGAATCCGGATGGAAGGTTGCTTGGTCGTGGAAGGCTGAGGAAAGAATCGCTAAATTGTGTCATCTGGGCAATGGAGTTACGGTCGCTGCTGGGCAAGAAATCATTCTAATCAATACTGATGGATATCCTGCATGGAGAACCAAACTNCCATTCCGCACCTTCAACATGTGTTCTTCAGAAGATGGTTTGGGGGTGCTCGCAGGGCATGGATTCCATGTTTTACGCCTATCAGACGGCACTCAATTACACGAAGGCAGGGCAACAAGTGGCGGCTTCTCCGATTTGCTTTCTAGGCCAGGAGGAGGTTGGGTTCTTTCCGATCGTAAGGATCACTTGCATCTGTTCAATGCAGAAGGAAGAGGTATCAGAAGATTGCNAAGTGGCGGAATTAGGAAACTTCTCGGTTGGTTCGATAGGGAGCACTTACTNGTACACGATGAGGANGGCTACATTCGCTGCATTCGAATGATTGGTGAAGATAGTCAAAGGGTCGTCGAGGATAGAATCTGGAGTTGGTGNAGTCGTCTTGAAGAGGGCCANTTATTGATGCAGGCAGTAGATGGTGAGATTTGGGAAGGNATCCCNCACCCCTTTGGTTGGGACGTGATTAGGCGAATAGAAACTTTGGGNTTAGAGCCTATAGAAGGAGTCATTGCATCGGACGGGTGGTGGATATTATCGTTAAATGGAGATCTTGAGAGACTACCTCCAGTAGAGGATTCTAAAGCCATGCAAGGAGGTGATTTACTGGTCAGTGATTCAGTTTCAACTTTGGTCTCTGCTTCTAGAGATGGTTTGTTGAAGTGGTGGGAGGCTCCGGAATTAGCACTGCGCCGCCGCCGTCGCATCCAATCAGAGGTTGCTCAGGCTAGAGAAGAACTAGATTGGGAGAATCGCAAAACGGTATTCACTGCGGCAAGGCATGCCGAGGAAAATGGACAGTTGTCGAGGGCTGCTGAATTGTACCAGAAACTAGGACGCACTGATGATGTTCGACGTATCCTCAAGATGAAGCGAGAGGAGGCTTAGAATGAATGAGGTTGTGAGTATTGAATTGGTTAACAAATACCTGCAATTGACAGATAGGGCCCGTCAAAAGGCGACATCTTTGGTTTCCGAAGGAAGCCATGAGGAATCTCTTCTCAAAGATATGATGTCNATGTCAGATGACTATCGTAGTGATGCAGAGCATTTCAGGGATAATGGTGACTTAGTCAGGGCCTTTGGCGCAATCAATTATGCACATGCATGGATTGATGCTGCTGTTCGAATNGGTTTCCTAGATGGACATGGAGATGATGAATTATTCACCTTGCCCTGAAATCTGGCAGNTTCGATGCTCAGACAATCAATCAATATTGCAAATCATGGATGTTGTCGCTGAGTTCCTTCAGTCGCGAGATTTGATTCTGCATAGTTTCCAACTTTTCTTTGGCTTTGTTCACAATGGGTAGTATAGACTCCTTGAAATCTCCAATCAGACTGTAGATATGNTTTGGTCTACCTCTGCCACCATTATTGGTTATCTCTACTTCGATGATACCATTCTTCTTGAGATGTGATATGGCGATGCTAACTTCAGGCTGGCGTAGCCCACAACTCTTCTGCAGTCCAGAACTATCATTTGGCCCATTAATCGAAAGGGAAACTAGAACTCTTGCGGCGAAACCATTGGTCCCAATCCGCTTCAACAATTCGACGATTTCCTCAATTCCCTCGNCGTTTAATTGCGAAATCCNANTATCCGCATCTCCCATATTACGGGGGGAACAAGAAGTCCACTTAAACATCGCACCGGCACGTGCCATCGTATCATTCGCTGNCCNATCTCAATCTTTTGTTTGCAACCACTTCTATGACNTTACANGATGCTTCAATNAGCCTGCGTTTCAATTCTCTATCNACTGTCAANACNGGCCATCCTTTGTCGCTCGCNAGACTTAGAATCTGGTCATCAGTATGTGAAACTCCTGAAACATCTTGTGCAATCGATTTCGATTGAAGTAGTTCTAGAAGCAGGTTANTTCCTCCAGCATTTAGTTTGTTGATCTCTTGTTCAACTGATGGAATCAATACCAATTGGTAAGGTCCAACTAATTCGTTCATACTGATGTCGATATTGATTCCGGCTTCGATCAATGCAACCCATCCACAACTATCGATGATGACCTTCTGCATGGTCATCACTCAACAGATTGTGCCGTATCCAATCAATCTCCAGCGAGTTCCTACTCTTCTTGAGAGACTTACTCTTGAGCCTGAATCAGCGCATATAGGTAATCGTAGATTCAATGTGGTAACTCCTTTGTCAGAAGCAGATACGAGCCCTACAGAAGTAGCAGTTGCGACATTCACCATCAACATTTCATTACCGCGTAGGGGTTGAACCTTCTCTGGAACTTCCCCTTCTGTACCAACCATCTTTTCCATTAGATTGATTNTGACATCGATACTGTTCCTTACTTCAGGCAAATCACCTTGCTTTGCTACCACTTGTCCTGANAGATTGTCGGAAGTGGTAATCAGTGGGTCAAGAGGCGTGGCCATACCACATAGTCCTCCAGCGTGCATATCATCCAGTGAGTTTCCTCCACCTTGCATTCCGATGACCTTNGTTTCGATTGGCTCCCATCTTGTCTTGTTCCCTTCCTCTATCTTTCTTCCAGGACCAATGCTGATTTCATCTCCTACTGTGAATGTTCCTTCTACTATGCTACCTCCAAGAACTCCTCCCTTGAGTTTGGAAGGTCGTGAACCGGGACGGTTGATGTCGAAAGATCGGGCGACGTGCATCAAAGCTCTTTCATCCTCATTTCGTTCAGGAGTTGGGATATACTTCTCTATTGCAGCAATTAGGATGTCTAAGTTGACATCATGGTGAGCTGATACGGGAATAATGGGTGCATTTTCGGCTATCGAACCCTTGAGGAATTCAGTTATCTCTGCGTGCGATTCCATCGCTCTTTCTCTAGTAACTAGGTCGATTTTGTTCTGTACAACAACGATATTGCTTATTCCAGCGATTTCCAAAGCCATCAGATGTTCTCTAGTCTGAGGTTGAGGACATTCTTCATTGGCTGCAATCATCAACATCGCTCCATCCATGATACTAGCACCAGTGATCATGATTGCCATTAGAGTCTCGTGACCTGGGGCATCGACGAATGAAACTACTCGCTGCAACTCTTTGGCAACATCTTCCTTTCCATCTGGTCTGCGTCCGGTTGGATAGTATTGACCACCCTTGGTCTTGTAGAATGCAGTATCAGCATAGCCTAACTTGATGCTGATTCCTCTCTTGCGTTCTTCGGAATGGGTATCGGTCCAAACTCCGCTCAAGGCTTGTGTAAGGGTTGTTTTTCCATGGTCGACATGCCCGACCAATCCAATGTTCACTTCAGGCTGGGATGGTAAAGCGCGCGCCATTCAACCATTCTCCCAATCTACTCAATCCTCAGAAGCCTCTGAGTCATCCTTCTTGCCGAGGATATCGTCGAGCGACTTGTTGCCTGCTTCGACAACTTTGAGATTGAGTTGACGGGTATCGTTGGTTATGGTGTTGCCACGGAAATTTCTCCTCTTGCGCAACCCATCTTCCTTGTAGCGGTAGCGGTTTCCTTTCTTGTGGACCAATTTATGTCCCTTGAATCCAGTACTGGCTGAAACCAATACTGCCTTGCGTGAACCTCCAGCGAGGTCGCTGCGCATCGGTGTTCCGGTCTTATCTGAACCGCCACATATCTGCAACTTGTATCCGGATAGGGTAGATTCACCTTCTCCAACGAATATTCCATCCACTACATCTCCGATCTTCTTACCGAGGAATTGATTGTAGTTGCTGCCCGATATTTTGAGCGAGTAACTGCGCCCACCATTAGCAGGATCAGTATCGTTGATTACCGCCACGAATTCATTGTCTGCCATGTTGACGACTCCTTATGCAGCCGGCCGACTGTCGGCCTCTATTTATGACCACCGGACCTGATGACGTAGTCATCATCGTCGCAGTCTTGCCTTGACTAGAGATTCTAAGCGCTTCTCTATGTCTACGGGGAGCAGGTGCGGCATGGAGAAATGTTGGGTGCGGCCACGCCCTTCCGAAACCGTACCAGAACGGACCTTCAGGAGGTTACATTGCTCCAAGTGCTTCAGATGTTTCCATAGTGTAGTATGTCCACGTGGCGCTTGTTCATATTCTTCGCAGACCACTTTGTACAACGATTCTGCATCGCCGCTGCTTATCTCTGCCGCACTCTTGAGTCGACGACATATCGCTATGAGCAGCAACATCGCATGTGCGGACAACTCTTCTATCAGGCTGTCATCGCTATTCTCAGGTCTGTTGACCGAAAGAATCTGCACATCCGAAGGTAGAATTTCTGATCTCCCTTCTTTCTCTGCCAATCTTGCTGAATTGGCCAATAAATCGATGATGACTCTAGCATCGCCCGATGGTGCCGCAGCTTCGGCTATCAAGCGTAGCACAGAATCTTCTACACTATCTGGAATTAGTGCTAATTCTGCACGCTGGCGTACGATTCCTAGCAAGCCTTCCTCATCATAGCCTTCCAAGCGCAGGTGATTGAGGCGGCCAAAACGAGAAATCACTGCCGTCTCAAACATGTCTAATACCTGCTCCTGGCTGATAAGAATTAGAGAAAGAGTCCCTCCTTCTCCGTATTCTTCATCTATTCGTAGAAGTCTATAGATAAGGGAATCGCCNGACTTTCGCATCAGGTGGTCAACCTCGTCGAGAATGATGATCATGTGGGAATCATCCTTGCGCACCATTCTCCTGATACTACTGAGAATCTCTCCAGTTCCTAATCCTCTATCAGGGTGTCTTGGATCTAGTTCGTTGACTATACGTTGTAGGACTTGCGATTCGCTAGGATTGTTACGGCAGTTGATATGCATCCACTGAATATTCCTTTTTGCTGAATGATGCCTGCTCATCTCTCGGGCAAATACGCGGCTCATAGCACTCTTTCCTGAACCTACAGGCCCAGTTACTACCGCCCTGCCGCTACCATTTGCTGCCTCAAGACCACTGAACATACTGGCTAAGGCAACCAATTGATCATCTCTGCCTACCAATTCGCTTGGAATCCAATCATGATCGAGCATCTCCGGTTGCTTCAGGACGAGGCCTGCGCCGATGCGGTCAATCCAAGATGCCATAGCCGCTCAAGGTAGCCGCCAACCGTTATTGAACATAGCCTTCAGCAGGAGGCACAAGTGCGCAAAACTACGCCTCAAAGCAACTCCTCAATTCAAAACGCCTTGTATAAATTAAATCGTCTTCTTTGAGCATTTATTCTAAGGTGATAGACAAAAGATTACAATGTATTCAATATTGGGGTAAATATGGGTAAACGTGGTGTTCTTATGATGAACATCGGCACGCCAGATGAACCGACCAAAGAATCTGTTCGAACCTATCTTCGAGAATTTCTTCTTGATCCGGATGTCATCGACATCCCTTCACCACTTCGACACTTATTAGTCCGAGGAATAATTCTGCGTACCCGCCCCAAAAAAATCGCACCTAGGTATGAAAGTATTTGGATGGAAGAAGGTTCACCACTTAGGGTCTATACTCAAAGAATGACGAAAGCCCTTGAATCGAGTATGGATGACATCCGATGTGAAGTTGGAATGCGTTATGGAAACCCGAGTATTCGCTCCGGATTGGAGAAATTGAAAGAGTCGGGTGTTGAGGAATTGTTACTCGCTCCAATGTTCCCTCATCATGCCCAAGCCACAACCGAATCTTCGCTAAAACAAGCATACAAGCAATTGAAAGAGATGAATTGGGNCCCCTCGATTCTAGAATTGCCCTCTTTTCCATCAGATCCTGCATTTGTGGAGCCTTTGGCCAATTCAATACGGCCGCACCTAGTAGATGGAACACATCTGTTGTTTTCTTACCATGGACTTCCAATATCCCATGTCAAGCGCTCAGATTCTAGTGGGAATCATTGTCAGAAAATGGANGACTGTTGCTCAATTGGTGTCGAAGGAAATGCCATGTGTTATGCCCATCATTGTATGCTTACTACGCTGTCTGTTGTTGGAGCATTGGGGCTCAAGGAATTGGATTGGTCAATCAGTTATCAAAGTCGATTAGGGCCCGCCAAATGGCTGCAACCATCAACAACAAAAATGGTGGAAAATTTAGCTGAAAATGGCAACACTAAGGTTGTCATTGTCTCTCCAGCATTCCTCGCAGATGGGTTAGAAACATTAGAGGAACTGAATATCGAAATCCGTCAGCACTTCATTGCACATGGTGGGCAAGAATTGACAGTTGTCAATTGCTTNAATGACGATCCAAATTGGATTAAAGGTTTAGTTCATTTAGTGGAAAACGCCTTCTCGAAGCCAATGCTTACAAGTTAGGTATTCGAAGAATAAAAATAGTCCCAATAACGGCTAATACAAGTGTTGATATTTTTGAAATTTGAGGCGCATCGTCAGGGATTGCAATGAGGACTNCAAACAAAACAAAGATCCACATTGTTCCGAGAATCACCGGTTTGCTCTTTTTTGGGATTCCCTTTCCCTCTCGATAATTTTTTACATGGTGTCCAAACAATTTGTTTTGGATNATAAAATCGTAAAATCGCTGACTAGATTTTGCAAAACAAGCAGCAGCGAGAATCATGAACGGAGTGGTTGGTAATCCGGGAACTGGTATTCCGATTAGACCGATGACCATCGAAATAAATCCACAAATAAACCAAAAAGCTCGACTAAATGTTGAACGATTCAAATCCACTTTGTGAACGTCTTTTTCCGAACCACTCACGGTTCTAGGCGTGAGGATTTAGTATGTAATTTGTTGTTTTCACTTTCTACATTATCTAAGTGCATTTAGAGTAAATGAATGTTTGATTGTAATAAGCTTGTGAACAATTGTAGTGCACTGATGANTTGGTTATGGAACGTCTTCGTCCCTANCCTTGTTATCGTTGAATTTGCAAGATATATTTGAATCAGGGAATCTCATCGAACTGGTATCCTTCTTCCCATTTCTTTTCTCCNAGNGCGACCTCAAGTTCGTAAGGCGTAATCAACGGCTTAGCATACTTGACTGAGTCATCAATAGCGATACGTGGGCAGGCNGTNTTNACGAAAGCGTCNACGGGATAGAAATCGATNAGTTCNGGACCTACGTGTTCCANAGCCAACAGGTATCCCTTACGGCCGTGCGATTCCAACATGCGCTTCATCCGCANNGCNAGAGAACGACGCATTTGCCCTGGCTTTTCCCCGATTAGNATTCCGAAACTTTTTGCTTCTTGAGACATGNTGATAAGGCCGAATCNCTGGCGCAGTATGCGTTCTATGAANTCGAGAGANATNTCTCTTGCTTCAGTTGTATAGGGGTCTAGTATTGCCAATGGCTTGCCCGTATGTAGTACCAAACCAATCGGGTGGAAATCTCCAGAACCGAGGAAGAGGTAGTGTCCAATGTCATCNTCATCTCCNGAATAATTGCACCCNAGAACTTGTCCNGGNAAAGAAAGNCGTGCNCCNCCNGTTGGAATACANACATCAAANCCAGCATTTTCCAGTTTCTCCTTGTACNAGGGTAAGAGGTGCAGNTGCTGNATNGATCCAACCAANCCTAGTTTGNTNNCNTTAAGTGGAGCAACCCTNCCCACGGCGTCTAGGAATTTGTCTTGAGCGTCTTCTTCAGTTATNTCACTATCTNCNGANATAGAATCTGANAAGCGNTGNNNNGCCATCTCTCTATGGCCGACAAGAATCTCCATGACAGGTTCCAATTCAGGTTCTCCNTCGTATGTNACTGGGATNAAATGAGTTGGCATNCCTGAATCGATATTCATCTGGCTNTGGCCCATNTGAGCAACCATCTCAACTCCCATCATCTTCATCTTATGATGTACGAGATCGCANGCNCCGTAGCAAGGGTCAGCAGCGAGAACTACTTTGGCAGCGCTCTTCTCTTCNATTCTATCCATNAATTCCAAGGCNTGTATCTTCAGTCCTTCNGGAATCTGNAGNGCAACCAAACGCGTATCTTCTGCCTTTANNCGCTCNACCAATTCATCAACTTCGAAATCATGTCTGTCTANATCCATCCATTCACCCCANGTTTCAATCTANGATGACTATNCCATTTTCACCNATCTCAATCTTNACAAGACTGTTGATTTTGGTNNCATGCTTTTCGGCAAGNNNCCGCATTTTTTCACCCTTTTCGACCACGATGACGACTTCACTGACTTTTGCTCCTGTATTGGCTACGCCTTCGAGGATTGCATCGAGAGTGCCTCCAGTTGATAGAACATCATCGATAATCAGAACTCGGTCGTTTTTTGAGAGGTCGTTGAGATGTAGTACACCTTTGCTGTAACCAGTGCTCTGATTGACAATTTCTTCTCCAGAAAGCCCGTAACTTCGCTTTCTAGCAATTAACATCGGGACGTTGGTCATCAGACTGACAGTTGCGACAAGGGGCAATCCCATTGCCTCAATTCCGAGGATAACATCGACTTCTTCCCAATCGACCATTTCTATTACAAGGTCAGCAACTGCTCTCATCAGGTCAGCATCGATTCTAGGAACTCCATCTGTCAACGGATGAACGAAGTATGGATAATCATCTTTCCAAACGACTGTTGTGTCAGTGAACGATTCCCGTAGGATCCGTTTGCGCTCGTCCATTTCAGACCAGGCCCTTGACATGCTCCGCACCCTTAACCAATTTGGTGCTGCACGGAGTAGGGAATTTCATCTTGGCCTTGCGCAGAGCATCCTTTGCTTCAGCGAAGTTCTCTGGGTTGAAGTGTAAGGAGATAACCCTCTGTCCACGCTTGACGCGTGCTGCAGTTCCAACGTTCTTTCCGAAGGCACAGCGCATTCCTTGTGATACACGGTCAGCTCCGGCACCAGTCGCTTGCTTGTTCTCTCTGAGAACTTGATGCGGGTAGGTGTGGATTCTCAGGGCGTATCCCAGTGTTCCAGCAGCATTTCTGATGGTTGCATTGCAGATAACACGGGCTGCCTCAAGGGCTGTGTGACGGATTTGACAGGCTTCATCAGCCAATAGTTCGAGATGCATCTTGAACTTGCCAGTCTCCGCAGCACTGCGGTTTCCGACGTGGAATTGCATTATTCGGTTGTTGGGTACACCGCCCATGTACTTGCGACGGGTGAAAGCAGGTCCCTTGACTCGGCGGTACATCTTAGCGGGTTTGCGTGCCATATCAACGACTCCGGATGGCGGCGACCGCCCTCCCTTATTTAATCGGAGCGGAAGAGGGATTGAGCCCTACGGGCTCGAAAAACCACTCACCAACTACCTAGATGCCAGTTGTCATACATGTTCCAAGCCATCATTGAGAGGATGACTAGGCTAACCACAACGAACAGTATGTCTCCAAGAACCGATAGGGATTGCATCGAGTCCCTGATATTTGGGTCAAGGGTTACTCGTTCTCCCTTTGAAGCACCATGGAAGTGAACTTCTTCTCCTGCAACAACTGCGAGTTCAGAGTCGAAGGTTGCGCCCTGAGGAACTTCGACGGTTTCACCTACACTTTCTCCGGCCTCCAAGAGTCCAATGCGTTCCAAGTTCAAGTCTCCAGCGAACCATATGTCGCCATTATTGTCTGCTACGGCTGAGGTTGATCCTGGGGCTCCTTCGACTGATGTGACGCTCATGTCTGCAGCAAGGCGCATTGCTCCACCGGTTCCAGCGATGATGGCGATACCATCAGAACTCGAATCTGACATGATAGAATGATACTTGCCATTGTCTCCAATGTGGACTAGAACCATTTCGACTTTCATCGAATTAGATGTCATCTCTGCGGATTCGTTTGATTCAGAATTGTTTGCAACATTAGCAAAATCATTGAGAACATTGTTCTCGTAGAGGTCTATAGCAACGATTACTCCTCTAGTGGGTAGCGATGCAGGGTTCTTGTCTCCTTCAGCCCAAGTCGGATACTTGCTGACTAGATTACCAACTGCGATGATTTCTCCATCTGGAAGTTCGCTCATTCTCTCAAGCGAGACATCGATATCGAGGGTATCTGCGGGAGCGGAGATCTTGTCGTTGTCGAAATAGCGTACTGTTGCTTCGTTGTTCTCGTCGCTGATTAGAACCACTCCCGAAGACCCATCCTCGCTGACAATATCAATGATGCTCTGACCGTCAGTATTGTTGGTCCAGTGTCCCGATTCGCCACCCTGCTCACTGAATGACTTGGTTGCTAATGCCTCACAGGGATCCTTGCAGGATGCCAACCAACCATCATCTCCGCCGACTATCCAACCATCTTCGACCCTTTCCACAGTATTGGCAACATTCTTGAGAACCTCAGTTTCGCTGTTGCCATCTATTTTGACTATCGAGTAGCCAGCATCTCCATCAACTATGGCCAAGGCACTGCTGCCATCTTCATTCCAGGCTATGTCCACTAGATTTGAATCTTCAAGCAGTGGGTTGATTTTGTATCCCGGGATTACTTGTGCTTGAGTGATCAATGCTGCACCAAGTAGAGCAACTGTGATGAAAACGGTAATGCTTAGCCATTGGCCATCGTGTTCTTGCCTTGTCCATTGCTTGATACGCTGCCAGAAATCCGGCGCTTCATCTTCAATGAAGTCACCTTCAGAATCTTCGCCCGGTGGTACGATGACGACCTCTTCACTCATGTGCCTCATGCCTGTCCAGCGATGTGGGGTTGAAGACTTTACCCCAACAAACGTATTGTTCTGAACCTGCAGGGCAAATTTCTGATTTGTCGACAATAACAACGATTTGTTCATGAACCCTCCCTTCTCTGTGGCACTTCCAGCGCGTAGCGTGACTGCAGGAGGGTGAAGGATGGCAAAGACCGGAATGATGGACCAATACATGGCTATCAAGGCGGAAAATCCAGATACAGTCCTGTTCTTCCGCATGGGCGATTTCTATGAGATGTTCCATGAAGATGCAGTCATTGGTTCCGAAGTTATGGGTCTATCTTTGACAAGTCGGGACAAGAAGGCTGCTGAACCGATACCAATGGCTGGTTTTCCTTGGCATGCTTTGGAAGGCCATTTGCGCAAGATGTTGGCTGCAGGACACAAAGTGACTGTAGTTGAGCAGAGCGAGCCGCGTGATGGTAGCAAGCTGATGAATCGAAATGTGACTCGAATCTATACTCCTGGTTCGTTATACGAGGAGAGTCTTATCGGTGGCGAGGAGAGCGCTCTATTAGCCAGCCTAGTGATTTCTGGAGAATCGTTGGCATGTTCCCTGATAGATAACTCAACTGGTCATGCTCAGGCCTTTGAATTAGAAGGAGAGGATCGCTGGTCTCGCCTCCTTGACGAGATGCTACGCAATTCACCGAGGGAATTGGTCCTAGGAAGAAAGGAGGCTGAGGAGCCGATTGTGGGCCAGTTGATTGGCCAAATGCATGGAATAGTAGTTAGTCAGCATGAGGTTCCAGCCAAATCAAGACTGAAGGCCTTGCAGGAAGGATTCGGTGGTATAGACCTCGGTCATTTGGACCTTGATCAGCACCCTTTGGCTATGCAGGCTGTCGGTTTGGCTGCTGATTACCTTTGTCGACTGCATCTTTCTGAGCGCATTCCAATACGCGATATCGAGTTCCTCGAGGAAGAAGGTAGCATGGTGCTCGATCAGACAACCTTGAGGAATCTGGAATTAACCAGCACGCTTTCTGGTGAGAAGCAAGGTTCACTATTCCATGCCTTGGATTGCACTAGGACTTGGATGGGAAGGCGTAGACTAAAGTCATGGTTGCTAAGGCCTTCAACCGATATTAATGCTATAGAAAAGAGGTTAGATGCTATTTCTTCGATGGTAAAAACAGCCCGTAGAACTGCCGAGGTACGCGAACATCTGAAGGGCCTGAGAGATATGGAGAGATTGGCTAGGCAATTGGTGCATGGCCGTTCTAACGGTAGGGACATAGTTGCAATCGCCAATTGTCTGAGCCGAATGCCTGCATTACAGCACTCCATCGAACAGTATTCTGATCCTATGTTGCTTAGTTTGGCATCAGGATTGAACGAATTGGAATCAGTCTTTCAGATGATTCAGGAAGCCCTTGTTGATGAACAGCCTTTGACAATCAAAGAAGGCGGCATGTTCCGTTCGGGTTGGAATGATGAACTCGATGAACTGAGAACTAAATCAGAACAGGGCAATGAGTGGATTAGACAGTATGAGGCAGCGCAGCGTGAGGAATTGGATATCCCGTCTCTCAAAGTTAGATTTAATCGACAAATCGGTTGGTACATTGAGGTAACTAAGACACATCTTTCCAAGGTTCCTGAGAATTATCTGCGTAGGCAGAGTATGACTAATGCGCAGCGATACAGTACCGAGGAATTGAGGCAATGGGAGGACGTAATCATCAATGCCGACAGTCGTTGTAATGACCTTGAATATCGTTTGTTCTGTGAATTACGCTCCCAAGTAATGCTGGATTCCGAGAAACTTGCAGAAATAGCCTCTAAGGTCGCCATTATCGACGTACTTGCCAGTTTAGCGTATGTTTCGAGGAGTCGTGGATGGAAGCGCCCTGCTCTTGGAAACGACATCCGATTAGAGATAACAGACGGCAGACATCCTGTTCTCGATATGGAGGATGGATTCATCGCCAATGACACTATGTTCAACAAAGATCGCAGATTCATACTCTTGACAGGACCAAACATGGGGGGGAAGTCGACTTATCTTAGGCAGACGGCACTAATTACCATCCTTGCCCAGATGGGTTGCTTTGTTCCGGCAAAGAAAGCGAGAATCGGAGTAGTGGACCGAATTTTCACCAGAGTTGGAGCCAGTGACGACATCAATCGAGGCCGTTCTACATTCATGATGGAGATGCTCGAAGTCGCTCACATTCTTCGTCGCGCTACATCACGTAGCCTGTTGCTTCTCGATGAGGTTGGCAGAGGAACTTCGACTTTCGATGGGCTTTCTATTGCCTGGGCTGTTTCAGAAGACATAGTTTGTAGATTGGGTAGCAGAGCCTTGTTTGCTACCCATTACCACCAATTAGTTGGCTTGGAGGAAGAGGTTGAGGGATTGGCTAATGTTCATGTTCAGGTCGCTCAGACAAAATCAGGACTTCGCTTCCTTCACAGAGTTGCAGAGGGTGCAAGCGATGACTCATTGGGAGTTCAGGTTGCTGGTTTAGCAGGATTGCCAGAACATGTGGTGGACAGAGCTAGAGACTTGTTGATGTTCCTTGAGAAGCAGGCTGCAGGTGCTAGGGCAGGAGAGGGGGGTCCGGAAAGAAGGCAACAGGGCCAGAAGAGCATCATGGGCTGGATGTTGCCACAAGGCGCTGATATAGACGCTGTAGTAAGCCCAGTTCAAGAAACAGGAATCAGCGAATCACAATCTAAAGCATTGGAGCATCTCGAAAATATCGAACCAGATCACCTATCTCCCAAGGAGGCCTTGGATGAGTTGTACCGTCTGCGCGATATTATTCAGGGTCGGCATGAATTGATGCAGGAGTGATTCGATGCAGGAAAGTGAACACCTCGAAGATGGCCGAATCAGGCAACTGGATGACCGCACCATAGGTTTCATCGCTGCTGGAGAAGTTGTCGAAAGGCCTGCGCAGGTGGTGAAGGAACTTCTTGAGAACAGTATCGATGCTCATTCCAAGTGGATTACAATAGAAGTAGAGAGAGGAGGTTTTGATTCAATCAAGGTAAGCGATGATGGAATTGGTATTCATCGTGATGATTTGTCTCGTTCTGTTGATAGACATGCTACCAGTAAGTTGCGTGATGAAGAAGACCTCTCTGCAATCAATACATTGGGATTCAGGGGTGAAGCACTTGCTTCTATAGGGATGGTAAGCGCCTTGAGTGTGCGTAGCAGAAGGCGGGATTCCGGTTCTGACTCAGGTTTTGTAATCGAGATGAAGGATGGCAACAAGGGTGAAGTCGAAACCTGCGGAATGCCAGAGGGCACCATAATCGAGGTTAGGGACCTGTTCAAATCTCAACCTGCTAGGCTATCATTCCAGCGCCGTCCCTCGACTGAGACAGCAAGAATTGTCGATGTCGTAGTACAGCAAGCGATGGCCAATGCCGAGGTAAGAATCGCCCTAATCAGTGATGGCAAGGTGTTGTTGGAAGCACCATCTGCTGAAGACCCGATGGATCGTCTATACGACCTACTAGGGGCACAGGCATCGAGATTATTGCAACTAAAACAGCCTGCTCAGGACGAGGATGCCCCAGGGCAAGAGAGGTGGAATGGATGGATCTCGCCGCCTGATATCAGTAGAAGCAGAGGTGATGAAGTGAATATCCTGATCAATGGTCGTCCGGTTGCTGCTCAGCCTTTCCATGCAGCGATTCGAAGAGGTTACCATACCAGATTAATGGTAGGAAGGCATCCAGTATGCGTTCTAAGTCTCGAGATTCCACCAGAGGAAGTAGATGTCAATGTTCATCCGACAAAGAGTGAAGTCAGGCTGCGTAATTCATGGCGAGTTTTGGAGCGTTTGGAACGCGCCATCAAACACACTCTTTCCAGCACTCCTACGGATACTGAGGTAGATGCAGCCTCTCCACTTTCGGGACTGCCTAGGACTGAGGAAAAAAAATTGGAATTCGACATAAAGCCGGAAGTTGCCCCTTCATGGGTCAAGAGTGCTAGCAATATTGAGACCAAGCAATTGAACCTTAGTGGTGCAGATGTACAGGAGGGTGTTGAGGTAGAAAGGCCGCGCCCCCTCCCAGTATCTCGTTCTCCCGAGTTACAGGCCACTTTACCAGGGATGCAAACTACACCTGTTGCACCGGCTCTTTCTAGTGATGAGAGGGCTTTACACCGCTATTCGGACGGAGGACAGGCGACTTCACCATTGGATGAGCCAGAACTTGAATCAAGTCTCGATGAACAATTACCAGAGATGGAACCATTAGCGCAGTTTGCTGATTCATACGTATTAGCACAAGGGGGTGAATCTCTGTACATTATCGATCAACACGCTTTGCATGAGCGAATACGCTACGAGAGACTGCGCAATTCTCAGGATTCATGGAGTCCTCAACCATTGATATCCCCCGTCATTATTGAGATGAGTAAGGTACAGGAAGCGGCTGCAATAGGTGGAAAAGAGATGTTGAATCGTCTTGGATTCGATTTACGAGAAGCCGATGGTGCTTGGTGGTTGTACAGTATTCCAGTATTGTTAGCAGGAGATGATCGCCTGACAGGTTTTCTGCAGGACCTATTGACTGAATTGGTAGATGATGTCGATGGTAGAATGATTGAGGCGGTTGACAACTTACAGGACCAAATCGCCTTCATGCGTTCCTGTAGAGGCGCTGTTAAAGCTAGACAGAGTTTGAATATCGCTGAGATGCGACGTTTGCTGCAAGATATGAGGAGTATTGACAACCCATGGGCCTGTGTACACGGTAGACCAACCGTGTTGAAGATAGAGGCAGATGGATTGGATCATCACTTCGGGAGACACGGTTGAGGAAGATTATCCATAAAGCCTGGATAAGACACTCTATAGGACTTGCAAGAGTCTAATTCACCCCCGAATCGACTGGCGAGTATAGCCGCACACATGAATAAGCGATGATCACCATGGCAATTTACGATATTTTGCGGCCGATGCGGCCGCTGGCCCCCTTTCATTCGCAATCCTTCGTCCGTAGCTTCGCATTCTAGGCCGAAACTAGACAACATCTCAACCGTGTGTTTGATTCTGTCAGATTCCTTGTGTCGAGCATGAGCGGCACCGATAATCTCCCCACCATCACCCATACACATGATTGCAGCCAGAGGAGAAATCACGTCGATGGACTGAGAAATATCGATTCTTCTACTAATCTGCGCACCTAAATTGATGTTACCAAGCCCTTGTCCAATTTCTAGTCCAGGAGTTTTCACTTCTATCTGGTGGCAGATGGACATCAGGATGGTCATTGCCTGAAGTGATGCTTCAACAGGTATTTTCACCACTTTTGGAGCGATTGGCTTCCAAGGTCGTAATTTTCCATCAAAAGTTGGCATACCACATTGCATTGCTAATTCAATACTCAAATTGAGATAATCTTGGCTTACTGCCTTGCCTGTTGTTATGACCTTTATCTCCCGATTTATCGTACAGGAAGATAGGATCAATCCAGACAGAACTTGGCTACTGAGGCTAGTATCGATTTCAATAATCGATTCACTGATCGGGCCTTTCAATTTCAATGGTAGAACTCGTGATTCGTTGTACTCTTCGACTGAGACGCCAGCATTCTTCAGCATCTCAAGCATGCTGGAATGGTCTCTTGAATTGAGGTTTTCATCTGAATCCAAGGTTACCGTTTCTCCTAGACTGGCTACTAATGGGGCAAGAAGTCGCAAAGTCGTAGCAGAGTTACCACAGTTCAGCACCTCGTCTGGAATGATGTATGATTCACCATATACAGTCCAACCATCAGCGTTTTCTTCGATGTTTACTCCAAGAGATTTCAAGCAATAAAGCATCGAATAGGCATCTTTTCCAGCCTTAGAATCGAACTTTAGTTGAGTGCTACCTTCAGACCTAGATGCCAATAACAACCATCGAATCAGGTGGCTCTTACTTGGGGGTAGTCTCCAAACTTGCTCTTCATCCAGTTTCTGTCCATTCCAAGAAACAACCTCTAAAGAATCATTTCTATAGGGGCGCTCCGATGCATAATCCCCGTTATCTTGGGCCTTCATTGTCATCCCCCGATATAGGACATCTCGACTTTTTCCAATTCTTTTCCGAGTTTTCCTCTTAATTCTGAATATCTATCATCTCGCTTGCGCCAGATATCACTTGCCAATTCTGCCAGTTCCTTTTCGCTCAAACCTTGGCGCAATGGACTCATCAAATCAGTCCCTTTACTCGCAAATAGGCAAGTGTAGAGGTGACCGTCTACAGATAATCTTGCGCGGCAGCAATCTCCACAAAACGGTTGACTGACTGAGGTAATGAATCCTAAACTGCCCGCTCCATCGAGATATTCCCACGTTTTGGCAACCTGGCCCACTTGTCTGGCAGCCACAGGTTGAATCGGGAATTCACGATCTATCATGTCAATCATTTCTGAAGCTGGAAATACCTCTTCAAGACTCCATTCATTGCTATTTCCGACATCCATGTATTCGATGAACCTCAAGCATACTCCGGTATTACGAAAATGATCGACTAAAGGGAGAATTTGGTTTTCATTGGTGCCTTTTCTAATGACGCAATTCACTTTGACTCCAAGACCTGCATTCTTAGCGGCTTCGATACCATTGAGAACATGTGCAACTTCTGCCTTGGTATCGCTCATAATGCGAAAAATTTCATCATCCAGTGAATCCAAAGAAACTGTAACTCGGTTCAGTCCAGCCTTAGCTAATTTATCGGCATGTTTTGCCAACAATATTCCATTTGTTGTCATTGCAATATCTATCTCTTCTCCTAACTCGATTCTAAGCA
>PBHQ01000013.1 GCA_002719475.1 Methanobacteriota archaeon
CAGAATCCAGATGTCCAGAGTCTCTTGCAGAGGCTGCTTTAGNGTGACTATTNAGNGCGAAGAGTTCCTGTTTTTGNCGATCTATGGAGTGTGATTCTGCGAGATTCTCAGCTGTCATACCCATGTTGATGTAAGCCTGAGGAAAATTATTTTCTAATCCGGGATGCAAGTCTCGATTCCAGCCACCACGTTTGACAAGAGACATACTTTCAACGCCGCCACAAAGAAACAATTCTCCTGCATTAGTTGCAATGGCACCTGCTGCATCATGAATACTTTGCATGGAAGAACCNCACAANCGATTCGAAGTCACTCCAGGAATATTTGATGAAAGCCCACTAAGATAAGTTGTGATTCGACCTATGTTCAATCCTTGAACGCCTTCNGGGTANGCGCAGCCCATCTTNAGATCCTCGATTAAATCAATGTCAATTCCCGTTCGTTCTATCAATTCCTTGACTACTTGTGAGGCCAAATCTTCAGGCCTAGCAGTAGCTAATTCTCCTTTGTGAGCGCGATGAAAAGGAGAGCGAGCATATCCGGCCAAGACTGCTGTCATATATCGGCCAAGACATCGATGCTGTTCAACATCACGGTCACCTCAACCGTTCAGGTTATGAAGAAGGGGCGATTGGGCCGCCTGATTCCATGTTACGTCAATGCAGAGCACACGGATATTTTGAGGGGCAAAATTGCCCTGTTTGCAACGAAGAAGGCAAGTTNATCATGAGCGAGAGGGAAAAGAATGGAATTGGAAGGCTGATGGCGGGAGTATTGCGCCACTTTCCTGAAAAATTCAACCTTCAGATGGATATCAATGGGTGGATTAGCTGTAATGACCTATGCGATGCATTCAAAGAAGCAAGGCACTATTATCATTGGTTAAGACCGTGGCATTTTGAAGCAATTGCTTCNGCTGAAGCAAAGGGNAGGTACCAAGTTGAAGGAAAAATGGTTAGAGCAACATATGGTCATAGCGTTGAGATTGAACTCGATCTACCAACAGACGACATTCCAGAAGCCCTGTACTATCCTTGTACCGAAGAAGACCTCAATACCCACCTAGAACATGGTATCAAAGCAGCAGATCGACAACATGTTCACTTGTCCAAGACTATTGCTAATGCGATGGAAGCCGGACATGTGAGAATTCACAGGCCGCGNATCCTAGAAGTTGACACTGTACGTGCAATTGCAGATGGAAATACCATNTATCGAGCTGGAACTACAGTATACCTAAGTGAAGACATACCGAGTGACTATGTAGANGTCTTGCCTGAAGACGACGAAATGATAANAGAGATAGTAGCCATTTGGGAAGAAGAGGAATGATTACTGGAATTTTCCACAGGCGGAACAGAATTCTAGGTCTCCTTCAAGCATAGAATCGCAATATTTGCACACCGAATCTCCTTGCTGTGCAATTTTGCTTTGGGCGANATCTAGATTGGCAACTAAACGAACCGCTTTCTGTAGTTCCAGNGGATCTTGTCCTGCATCTTTCAATTCCTTCCATTTGTAGCGGAATGCTATTGCTTCTTGAATTGCTGATTCTATCTGTATACGTCTGCGACTACGTTCTACAGCATCGGTAATCTCTTCTGACTTTTCCAATTCAGTCTGCAAATGACGTTGAAATTCATCCACAGTTGGNTCATCGCCCATGTGTAGACGAAGAAGCGATTGGTCTTCATCCCACCGGCGAATGACTTTGAGTGATGGCNCCATCCTTGCTACATGGCGCAGCGGGTCTTGGTTAAATTGGGAGGAGGCTTGATTACTGCCAAGGAAAAACTGTGTGTTGCTCGAAGAGAAGTCATAGATGCTTGTTCGAATGTATTCGCTAGATTACAGGATGAAGGATGGAGCCCGATAATCGTCCATGGGGCAGGAGGATTTGGACATCAAAGAGCNAAGGAATTTAATCTAGCACAGGGTATGGATTCCTCAATTGAAGGACAAGAGGAGGTTGTTCAATTAGTTAGGGAGGANATGTTATCCTTGAACTCATTAGTATGCGAGTCGATGATGAATGCTGGTTTGAAAGTTGCAAGTTTCCCTCCCCATACATGGGCAAAGGGAACTGGGGCGAATTTTTTTGGNGATATCAAAATATTCTGTAATGAAAATGGTATAGTCCCAGTAACATTTGGCGATGTCACAGATTGTGATGATGATTCGAGATTTGGAATCCTATCTGGCGACCACTTGATGCAAAGGATATCTTCAATCGATGATGTATCAAAAGCAATATTCCTACTGGATGGGATTGATGGATTGATGGATAATCCCGAAAATGGTGAATTGATTGAANGTTTGAATGCCGAANCAANATTCACAACTCGCCATGATGATGAAATCGATGTAACTGGTGGCATGGCTTTGAAGGTTGAATGTGCTCAATCGATGGCGCAAGAGGGACTAGAAGTCTGGTTGTTAGATGGGACTAAGCCTGAAAGGATGTTGGAAGCGGTACTGCGTGGCAAGACCATTGGAACTCTGGTATCTTAATTCCTGAAGGCTTTCAGTCCATGTTTTATGCTTAATGCATGTGCGTAAGTTAGGCGAGCACATGAACAGTGGAGGCGATTCTCTTTCCGGACACTCCGCGCAACAGATTGAATTCATGGGAGAACGCCTAATTCTTGTCAATGAAGATGACAAACCCATAGGNCAAGTTGACAAGTTTGATGCCCACTATGGTAGAGGTTNTTTACATCGCGCNTTTTCTCTACTTGTNTTTGATTCCAACAACAGATTACTTCTACAGAAGCGCTCTAGTGACAAAATCACATTTCCGGGAATNTGGGCNAATACTTGTTGCTCGCATCCGTTGAGCAATGACGAAGAAAAAGATGGTTTTGAAGGTAGTATCAAAGCAGCAATTCGAAAGATGGAGCAAGAATTAGGAGTGGATACTACTGATTTGAGGCCGGAAATGTTTGTCCCTGCTTCCAAGATGCTGTATATGTCAAGAATGAATGAGGAATGGGTTGAGAAAGANTTAGATCATATCATCATTCTAAGAAGTGACCTTGTTTGTTCACCTAATCCAAATGAAGTGGAAGAAATAAAGTGGGTAAGTAAGGAAGAGTTACAAGACTTTCTTATTGATTCCAAAGGTGAAATCATTGCGCCTTGGTTTAGATTGATTGCTGAAAGACTTCTTCCAGAATGGTGGAGTGATTTAGATTCAGTAAGTGATGATGGCTTGATTCATAATTTTGGGCGTATCGACCTAGTGCCTTCTTCAATTATGGGTGAAACTCTAGAGCAGGCAGTCACTAGGTGCCGGCCTCGGGTCGAAGAATTGCTCGTANAGGCACTAAACAAAACGTCTGTGCCACGATTGCGCAATGCAATGATGCATTTGATTGAAGGAGGAGGTAAACGCTTGCGAGCAACATTGCCGCAATTGGTTGGAGAGGCATTAGATGTGAGCCNAGGAAATGATGATCTAGAATTTGTGGGCGCCGCACTAGAAGTCATTCACAATTTCACTTTAGTTCATGATGACATCATGGATGATGATGAAATTAGGAGAGGGCGCCCTGCAGTACACATAGCATATGATGTCCCCACTGCAATTAATGCTGGAGATGCGATGTTGGCAATAGGTTTTGAATTGCTAGTAGAGGATGGAAATATCGCCCCTGATTATCTTTCAGAAGTCATTTTGGCAATCTCTTCAATGGTTCGTAAAGTTTCAGAGGGGCAACAACTCGATATCGCCTTTGAGAATGAAGAAAATATNGGTGTTGCAGAATATATGCGAATGATCGAAGGTAAGACNGCAATAATGTTCCAAACAGCAGCACACCTTGGCGCATTACTTTCTGGNGCAAGNGGCAAGATTGTAGATGCTTGTACCAACTGGGGTTTGCAGATGGGCATGTGTTTCCAGTTGATGGATGATTTGATCGATGTATTGAGTGATGGAAAGACACTAGGTAAACCAAGAGGTAGTGATATTGCTCAGGGTAAGAAGACTCTAATGGTACTACATGCANTAGAACAGAAAGGTGATGATGTTGACTTGNTGAAATCGATTCTAGGTAAAGGCGAGAATGCAACTCAAGATGAATTGGATTCTGCAATAGGAGCATTAGAACGATTGGGTTCTATNCAACANGCGCGAGAAACAGCAGAATCTTGCCACAGGGCAGCTCATATGGAACTAGATAGATTGCCTTATTGGGCAGAANTCTCAGTTTTGCGAGAGTTAACAGATTGGCAGATACAAAGAATTTCTTGATCAATCTGTGTAGTATGCTTCATCAGGAACATCGGCCTTCAGACCCTTTCTCTGTCGAATGTTTCCTACAGTCTTCTCAAACAATTGAGGTGGAAGAATATCGAATCCACAGTTCTCACTGTTCCAGACTGCACGACCTTGGCTNGCNGCNCTGATATCATTTGAGAAACCAAAAGTTTCCGCTACAGGCACTGTTCCAACAACGGTTGTTACTTCTCCATCAGCCGGCATGTCCTCAATGACACCACGACGGTTGGAGATTTCACGCGATACCCCTCCAAGCCAATCATTTGGTACACTGACAAACATCTTCTGCANCGGTTCCATAATCACTGGACGAGCGCGCAGACATGCTCCTTTGATTGAATTTCGGACTGCAGGGATTGTCTGTGCGGGTCCTCTGTGTATTGCATCCTCGTGCAACTTAGCATCAACTAGGCGAACGAACATACCCATCATTGGCTCCTCAGCGATTGGTCCCCTCTTACAGACCTCATTGAACGCTTCAATAATCAGTTCACGAGTCTCGTGTAGATTTTGAATACCCTTNGTGTCATTTACCAAAACATTAGTTCCATTGATGGCATAGATCTTGCGCATCAAATCTTTGTCCATGCCATCGAATTCACCAAATTTGTTTCCGACTTCTTTAGCATCCTTATTTCGAATTGTACCATCTCCAAAGTGCCCCTCCCTTAGAGCCTGAATAACTTCGTCAGGAAGTTTCTCAACCTCTACATAGAATCGGTTATGTCGATTTGGAGACTTACCTTCGAATGAGTGTCCTCGATTACTCGATTCTACGGATTCACGATATACGACAATAGGTGGACTTACCTTGACCTTGATTCCTTGTTCCTCTTCAATTCGGTAAGTAGTAATCTCTAGGTGTACCTCTCCCATCCCAGCCAATAACGCTTCTCCAGTCTCTTGGTTAGTCGTGACCAAGAGGCTAGCATCAGCTTTTGCTAATGCCCGCAAAGCATCGATGAACTTTGGTAAATCTTTCATCGACTGTGGCTCAACAGCAACGGTGACTACTGGTTCTGAATAGTGTCTAATTGCTTCAAAGGGAGTGAATTCCTTGTCTCTTGAAATTGTTACACCGGCAGCAGCAGAGCGGATACCGGTTAGGGCAGCAATGTTTCCAGCGACGACGGATGGAACAGAGATTCTATCTCCTCCAACCATCATGCTGACTTGCTGAACTCTCTCGGCTTTACTTGCGCCTAGGGCCCAAACGCTCTCTCCTTGATTAATGGCTCCTGAATATATTCGTCCAACTGCAACTTCACCTGCATGCGGATCCATCCAAATTTTTGTAATCATCATGGCTAACTCTCCATTAGGGTCACAATTCAACATTGACTGACCGATCTCAGTATCTATCTCTCCACTCCATATGTTGGGGATACGATACTTCTGAGCCTCGACTGGGCCTGGTAATTTGGTCACAGCCATATCGAGAAGAACCTCGTGAACTGGTGCCTTCTTTGACAACTCCTTCTGCTGCTCATTGTGGCAGTGCTCAAAGATATCAGTGAATGAAATTCCAGACTTCTGCATGTATGGTACGGTAATTCCCCAGTTGTGGTAGGCTGAACCGAATGCAACAGTTCCATCTGCAACACTTACCTGCCATTCCTTCTTTTTCTCTTCAGGAGCGAATTGACGAATTAGTTTGTTTACCTTGGTGATAGTTCCCTTGAAACGTTCCATCATATCTTCTGGAGTTACTTGTAATTCATTGATTAAACGATCTACCTTGTTGATGAATAAAACAGGCTTTACCTTTTCCTTAAGGGCTTGACGCACAACGGTTTCAGTCTGTGGCATTGGCCCTTCTACAGCGCAAGCAAGAATGAAACAACCGTCTACTGCGCGCATGGCACGAGTTACGTCTCCACCAAAATCAACGTGCCCCGGTGTATCGATTAGGTTGATTAGGAAATCAACACCCTCTACACCGTGAACCATAGAAGCACTAGCAGCATTGATGGTAATTCCGCGGGCACTCTCTTGCTCGTCGAAATCGAGAACCCTGCTCTTACCAGCAAGATCTTCTGACATCATACCTGCTCCTGCAATCAGATTGTCAGACAAAGTTGTCTTCCCGTGATCTATGTGGGCTGCAATACACAAATTCCTGATTTGTGGCAGGATATGCATCACTTCAGTAGCTCTCTTGATATTGTCTTCCTTACGGCCCATTCAATCGCCTCAGCGGGTCGGCGACCGGACCTCTATTAATGAAGGCATCCATACCCTACGGGTATGGAAAAACAACCAAGGAGGAGTATCAGCGTGCCGAGGCAGCGATTCTTTCAACTTCTTCACGCTTTGCTACAGCAAAGGAAGTGACATCTCCTTCAGAGGCTTTGACAATCTCATTCACGATACATTGTGTCAAAGTACGCTTGGATTTGTGTGTGCCTGACTGAGCACCCTTGGCAAGATTACGAAGAGCAATGTCTAGGCGACGCATTGGTGCAGAATCAACAGCCTTTGGCTGGCTAACTGCTCCAAACTTGATTCGGGTGATTTCTTCCATTGGAGCTCCATTGCAGATCGCATCCACAAAAGTTTGCAATGGATTGCTACCGCTACGCTCAGATATCTTGTCTAATGCAGTTTCAAAGGCCTTGGAGGCACCCATCTTCTTTCCAGTGTATTTTCCAGTACGCATCAGATTGTTGATAAATCGCTCAACAACAGACAACTTGGTTTTACCAAACCAAGAATTAGCGTGCCTACCGCCACTGTGTGGTGCCCCTACAGTCTTGAGGTTGACATATGGGGCTAGACCAGGGTCTCTGCAGACTACTTCAGATGCATCCCACTTGCCGAATACTAGTGTTCCGATACCTGCTATTGGTGTTTCATCAACCTCTGGCTCTGGAGCCTCTACGATTTCCTCAACTGCGTCTTCCACAACTTCTTCATCAGACATTGTGACACCTCAGCGAACAGGCTTCTCCTTTCTTCCTCGGACCATCTCGTCGAGACTTACTCCGTTGACCTTGATTACCTTGTAGCGAACACCAGGAATATCTCCGTAAGAACGGCCCATGCGGCCACCGATTCCTTCGACCATGACCTCATCGTGTTCATCGATGAAATTGATAGCACCATCTCCAGGTGCGAATGCGGTCAACTTATTTCCACTCTTAATCAATGAAATCTTGACAGCCTTACGAATTCCGGAATTAGGTTGTTTCGCCTCAATACCTACTTTTTCGATAACAATACCGCGGGCTTGAGTAGATCCACGCAGCGGGTCGTGCTTCTCTCTAGACTTGAGCATGCGCTTCTTGTATCGGCGATCAGACCAGCGGAACTTTTGGCGATCTTTCGCCATCTTCCTAGCTGCGAACAGTCCTCTACCCATGTGCAAACCCCGTTTGAAGCAGGTCGCCGACTTGCCCCCCCTATTTGACCATGACGGAAGGTAGAGGTTCTTTGCTCCACAGGCCAACGATTCTACGGCGATGCGCGCAATGTTCAATGATGGTTAAACTCTCGGGGGTTCATGGGATTCAGGGAGTTGCTTGAATATGCTGAGAAAGTACCAACTACAGTTTCCTGTATTCATGGATTTTTGAATACTTCAAAAAGTAAAGGAAATCCGCCTCTGTGGTTTGATTCGATAGAAGAATCTCCGGGCCATGGAGCTGCACTGAATCTACTCGACCGGCATTCATTATGTAAGTGGTTAAATGTATCCCCCTCGAAGTTGATGGATTTGATGATGCAAGCAATGTCCTCCCCTTCCGAACCTCAACAGATTTCTGAATCTCGCGCCTTGGAGAATTCTATGCCAGTCGATCTAACATCCTTACCCATACCTTGGCACCATCCTGAAGATGCCGGGAGGTATATGTCGGCGAGTATCATAATTGCTGAATACGAGGGTGTGCGTAATCTTTCATTCCACAGACAGTTGGTACTTGATTCAAACCGCTTGGCAGCGAGATTGGTGCCTCGGCACTTGAGAACGATGTTGGATACTGCTAGGTCGAAAGGTGATGAGATTAACATAGCCATAGTAAATGGAGCCGACCCTTTAGTTCTCTTGGCTGCTGCAATGTCATTCAATGAACCACTAGATGAATTGAGTGTTGCATCGGCTATGCACAGAGCGCTATTTGGTAGGGAATTAGAGGTCATTAAACTAGAGAATGGGATTACTGTTCCTGCTGATGCAGAATACATCATGCAGGCTCGAATAACTGCGGAGGATGCAGAAGAAGGACCCTATGTCGATATTACTGGTACAGTTGATGATGTACGTATGGAACCAGTGATAGTGGTTGACAGGATAAATCATGCAAACAATCCAGTCATGCATATCTTGATTCCAGGATATGCTGAGCATAGAAACCTGATGGGTCTTCCAAGAGCCCCTACGATAAAATCGGCCGTATCTGAAGTTGTAGAATGCAATGATGTATTTCTCAGCGAAGGCGGATGTGGATGGTTATCGGCAGTGGTATCGATAGAACCCAAAAACCCTGATGATGCAACCAATGCGATTCATGCCGCTTTGCAGGGCCACCCCTCCATGAAACAGGTAATCATCGTCAACAATGACGTCGATATTACTGACCCTGTACGAGTTGAATGGGCAATGATGACTCGCTGGCAACCGGACAAAGATACAATCATCCTGAGTGGGCAAAAAGGTTCGTCGCTTGATCCTTCTCGCAATGAAGATGGAACAACCGCCAAAGTAGGATTTGATGCCACTTTGCCCTTTGGTAAAGAGGGCAAGGAATTCATCAGTGTATTATGAACATTTGACCGCAATCGACTTGAGTCATGCTACTGTCCTTCGGGCGTGGTAGAAGACAGCGCGGCTGAATTACAACACCCTCGCCGCAATCTCGCGAATAGATATCGTAGTCAAGCGGAAAAGTTCGTCAAACTGGCACGTAAGGACCCTGAAAGACGGAATGAAAACATGGCGTGGGCGGAACAGAACGCCCAGCAGGCATTATTGCATGATTTCACTGACGAAAGGAATTGGTTGACTTTAGTACATGTCAAGAGGAGTAGGGACGATAGAGATGGGATACATCGTTGCTTGGAAGACCTGTTCATAGTCCTAGGGAGGGACCCAGATAGATTACAGGAACTAAACCAAATCGATATGCTGACTCATGGACATGGATTGATGAGCGCATCATTGACAGAAGATCCCTTACACGCAGAAGAATGGTGGGAAAGAATGACCTCGAAAGAGGCCATTGAAGATTTTGCACAAAGATGTAGAAGACTGGATTTTAGAGATCAGAGAGCCAATATCATTTTTGGAAGAAGGATGCAGAAACTACGCGAGAACGGAATGGTTGATTTATTTCTCGAATTGTCGCAGCATCTTCTAGCCCATCGCCCCTCAAATCACGAACTTTGGCTTGAGATGGGTAGGTTACATGAGCAACGTTCTGAATTTGATGATGCGTGGCTGTGTTATGACCATGTACAAATTCTCAGACCTCATTTACTTGAAAGGGACAAGTTACTAGAGCGGTTGACAAAAAGGATGGATGATAAAATCAAATGGGCACCTCCTGCAGAAAATATTCGCGATAAGTTTCTTCGCAGGATGGAAGATCTGGCAAAAGTTGTCGGAAAACAAGAATCGTTGGATGAGGAAATACCTGATGATGAAATCAATGTTGAGAATCAGGAGCAAGTCAGACTTGAATCTTTACTTGAACTAGGTAATTCGGAAGAGGCGTTCTTCTTAGCGCGGAGATTGCTCAGTGGTGGTGAAGAATGGGCGCGCGAATATATGGAGAAAGCATCGAAAATGTTCAAGTGATTTTGACCAGTTCCTTCATTCGTATACTCCATGGCCCTGGTTCGATTTCTAAGGCAACCGCTGTTTCAGAGGCCAACAAAGGGTCTTGAATCGATTTTGGACCAGATTCCAACCAAGGTATGTCTGAAACTCTATCCAAAACTACTGCAGCAGATAACAGACTTCTAAGATCTGGTCTTTCATAGCCCGAAAAATCGTCCTCTCGGTCTATGCAATCTTCGAAGATTGATTTGAGGTCATCTATTGATACGGCAGGTCCTTGCCCATCTTCAGCAAATGATTGAGCACCGGGTGTTGCAACTTGGACATCAAGAGGTTCTGCATCTTCATGAATATGATTTGATGCAAGGCCTAAAAATAACGTATTTGCTTGCCATACAAGCGCAGGGAATGAGGATTCATGTGCATGTTTGATAGCATTCCATGAATTGCGAATTGCACTGAAAATCTGCCCCACACCGGCAAGAATAGCTGCCGCACCCATACGAGACAAGGCCAATGTTTCAGATGCATGGCCTGCAGTGGTTGAAATCTCTCCATATACTTGCAAGGCCATCAGTGGAGCCTGAGTAGATAGATGGAAAGATGCCTTATTTAGTAGTGATAAATCATGATCCCTACTGGCTAATGCGACTGAACGTAAACGCGTTTCAGCCCACGTTAGATCACCATCAGCCGCTTCAATATCTCCTTCTAGGAATCTTTGCAAACCTCGTTCCATTTTTGCCCTACCTTCGAGAGCGAGGTCTCTAGTTTCCTTTTGCGAAGTTAACTCAAGTGCTTGTTGAATAAATTCCATAGGATCTTCTTCTCGATATCTACATTCTGTGATTTTGAGAATACTCGCTTCTGCTACGCTTAATCTAGATTTCAGGAGTTCTAGTGACTTTTCATCTCCCTCACCTAAAGCTTGTTCTGCAAGAACGAGTGGTGAATATTCCTGTGTGGCAGCACTGCGCTCGCGAAATGCCTGTAATGCATCAGCAGGAGTATCAAATGTCATCGTCGTACCGTCCCACTGAGAAGATGAATGAATGCTGACTCAGCAGCAATTGTATCGATACTACTTGTCCAACCAGCGGCTCCATCATGCCCTCCTCCCTCTCCGCCATGGCTAATTGACAGTTGTTCCATCATCTTTCCAAGTCGCAAGCCATCCAATACTGAAGAACGGTTTGCTCTGACAGTCATTCTAGTAACGCCATCTCTTCTGCGTAGTACCATGGCAACATCTGCTCCAGCAGACATCAAAGCCCTACAGACTACACTTTCCTGAGTTCCAGCTGTTGATTTGAGTAGCCACCAAGGCCCGGCATCCATCCCAACAGTTCTCGACAAAGATTTGGCAATCGCTCCCTTGTCCGAACGTGTAAGGTCGTCTTGTTCAAGTTCCTCAATGAAAGCAGCATAATCAAGAGTGCCTTCTGCAATTAGTTTGCAAGCACTTTCAAATGAACTTAAATCAGCATGCTTGAATCTACCTGTATCAGTAATTAATCCAGCCAAAAGTAATGAAACGACCTCATTACTCATACTGCTTAAGTGAAATTCATGGAGGTAATCATGAATTATCTGTGTTGTAGAAGAAACATCCCAAGTAACATTCAGTCCACCTTCCCCTGCATCCCAATCATTAGTTGAATGATGATCAATGATGCATAGTGGAACATCTTTTGGTAATTCCAATCCAACTTGATCAGGTGCTGCGGCATCTACGACAACTATCCCTGACAGGGACTTTGGCCAACGGGGAACATCTGCATCCAAGCGCATGAAGGGGGCAGAGAATTTCTCAACCATTCTTGATGATAAACGACTCAAATGAACTCCACAAGCCATTGCAGAAGAGCAAGATGCAGCTAAAGCGATTGCCGAACCAACCGTATCCATGTCTCCATTCTTATGCGTCAATACTGCGATTGCACCCCTATTTGCCGCTTCATCAATCCAATCTGCAAGATTCTGCAATTGGGACTCTTGTTCGGAACTCACTTGCTCGCCTCTAGAGTCTTTACCAGATTTTCATATTCTTCTCGCAATTCATCCTCTCTGTTAGCAAGCGTGGAAACGTGTTCTTCAATTCGCACCCTCCCATCTTCAAGTTCTTCTACCAATTTCTCAATTTCTTGAACTCTAACGAGAACTCCTCCCTTTTGTCGGTACACTGTATGGTCCTCTTGTTGAGTAGATAAAAGGCTCAGAGTTTCTTTGATTTCTCTAACTTGGTTGCTAAGGGCGCCTAGTTGTTGAGCTACCAATTGTATCTCCTGAACCACTTCTTGTATGCGAAGAGCGCTATCTTCCATGTCATCACCTATTTCTGCCAAGGGCTATGAGTCAAGAATCCTCTCCTCAAGGATTGACATTACAGATTCTACAGCCTCTACAGAGCGCATCCTAGTATTCCACATTGCTCGAAGATCATTTGCTGCGTTTTCATTCAGTGAGAATGACAATTTATCTCCAGATATAGCAGGCTCAATTTCACCATGCATAGATGCTGCGAGTGACTCAACATTCAAACTATGGATTTGAACTACAAGATTCCAGGAGGTCATGCAACCACCTATTGAATCACTCTTCCTCGTCTACTTCGCCCTCAGCAACTTTGCGCTCATAATCTAGGGCTGCTTGCTGAGCAATGAGTGCCATATCGGATGCAGTTGCTCCATCGACGCTTCTTCGAATAATCCTGTTATTTGCTTCAGAGGCGCGGGTGAAAGGCTCCCAAGCCCCGCCAGCAAAACTGTGTCCGCACTTACCACATGTCCAGATACCTACCGCATCACGCGAGACTTTCTGATATTGGCAAACAGGACAAGTATACTTCCTTGCACGCTTGCGTAGAATCTTTCCAGCATTACGACGAACGCTGACTCCATAGCGCGGACCGAATCTGGCTGCGGCTCCAACTTTCTGGGTTCTCTTTGCCATATTCATCACTCCTGTGCGTGTACCATATCTCTGAGTTCAGCGCATCTTTTGCCTGCTTCAGCGAGTATCTCTGCGAATTCTGCCGGCGAAAGAACTCCTCTTAACCCCTTCTGCAAAGAGTGGAGGTGCCCCTCATCACCTAGGGTGATGTGAATCCTCTCATCTCCACCCAATTCTTCTTGCTCACATGCATCGTAGACATAACGTCCGCCGGCCCTCTGGTATGAACACATAGTGGGAGTTGAAGATAATTCTAATTTGAAATCCTCTCCAACATCGAACCTCTCAGCAGGAACGACTGCGGTCCTAAGAGCAGCAATCGCCGCAGTAGCACATGCGTCGAAAATATTTCCTTTGTCAGAGAGAACGTGTAGATCAAGCATGACTCGCCAGACCTTCTCACCTGGTACTATACAAAGAGATTCCATATCTATACAGCCGCTTTCTCGAATTCCCCTGTCAACTACCCTGCCTAATTCAATAGATTCAGGGCTAGGTGGCCCAGGCTCATATTTTCGGTGTGCAACTGGACGCAATTCTGCACCGGTCATCAATGACCCGTGAGTTGGTCGGTCCGAATATGGAGTTGCAACATCAAATTTTACTCCGGCATAAACGATAGTATCTCCCAATACCACTTTCGCACTACCTTCCGCATTGTACAATACGCCGGTCTCAAGAGTCATCTCCCTACTTTGCCATCGGCTCCTGCCATCAATTCTCTTATCATGCTGGGCAAGATCTTGTAACTGCTGGCGTAATAGTTGAGGAACTAATTCAACCATCACTCATCACCTCCGGCACTATCAAGCAAGGCTTGTTTCATTAGCTCATGAATCTCCCTTGCCGCCTTGAAGTTATATTGCGTAGCCAATTCATATTCTTCAACAGATAAATCTCCATCCATTTGTAAGAAAGCAATTTCCCCAGTATTTGGCAATATCCCCATGGGTAAATCTGCTTGACCATAGTTATCTTCTGCCTTATCCAAATCGAGTACTACTACGTCATCGACTTTACCGCTAGCAACACCCACAATCATGTCTTTCATGGGAATTCCTGCATTAGCAAGGGCAACGGAGGCGGCGGTAATTCCTACACAACGTGTACCTGCTTCAGCAGCAAGTATCTCAATCTCAACTCTAATCTTGGAACGCGGGTATCTCTCAACCAGAACCACACTTTCCAATGCTTCAGCGGTAACCTTGCTTATTTCTCGGCTTCTTCGATTGAAACCAGGCCTGATTCTATCAGATGTAGAGAATGGAGCCATATTGTATCGAACGTCGATAACTGCTCGGTCCTGGCGCTGAATCTTACGCGGGTGTGCTTCCATTGGNCCATAAACCGCTGCTACAGCAACATTCAANCCNTGCTTGACCCAAGCCGAACCATCAGCAGCAGGCAATACTCCTGCCTNGACCTCNACTTCTCTCAATTCATCTACGGCGCGGCCATCTAGGCGTGTNCCGTCATCTCTAAGCAGTTTGACATCTCCATATCCACCCATCACTCATCACCTCCAAGTACTTCTGACAACCTATCGTGCAGACCTGGTGCGTGGCCGGTTTCTGATATGATCTTCAGTGCAGAGCGTGCAATGGAAATACCCTCTGGGGTTCCATCGATAAGAATACGACCGTTTTGTGCGGCCACAATTCTACAATCGCTGGATTCTTTGATTCTCTGCAATGTTCTACCCTTGCTACCAATAACTAGGGACAATACATGTGGTGCAACTTGCTCAATGCAACCTTGTTTGATCTTGCGTAATCCTACACCCTTCATGGTGGCGACTACCGAATGGGTCTCATCAACTTCCATAACTCTAGCCAAAACGGCATCCCCAAAGTCGAGGTGCTGACGAGCAGCTCCGAATTCAACTTTCCAAGGAGCCAAACTCATTGGCAATAGAGCGTTGAAGGGTCCTCTTACATCGAGGAACCACAAATTATTCTGTACCGCTTCTACATAGCCGATCACAAGATCTCCTGACCTCGGCATATAGGCGGTATTCGTGGGCATAACGTGAACGATATCACCGTTCATCCTTACCCGTCCTAGCTTGGTTGCCACAAGGCCATCACCTTGTGACAGGACGCCACTTCCTGGCTGCGAACCCGGGGGGGCGTCTATTTGGTCCCCAGGAACGACAAGACGCTGCTCGGCGCCCGTATCTTCAGAGTTCATGTATATCTCCGAGCCCGCCGACCGGTGCCCCCTACTTGAGTATGACTACAGAAACACCCCTATGGGGTGACTCAGAGATCCTTTACTTCAAGGTCTGATGCCCTTCTCGCAACTTGTGAAATCAATTCAGCTTTGAGGGCAGCAGGAATCTCGACTACACATACCCAATCCCCATTGCTTAGCCACTCTTCCTTCTTCTGATATTGACGTAACAATTGTGATGCCCCACCATACGATTTACCAGGTATCTTGAATGCCATACGCATTGACTCGAATGAAAGCGGAATCAGCGGCTTCAATTTGGCTATGACTTCGGCCGATTGTGCCTCAACCGCCTTGAATGGGTCTACTGAATACCTGCTTTCATCAAGAGCAATTTCGATTCGCTGATGAGGATGTGGTAATTTGGTTCGGGGATCTACAGCCGTACTAGCAATATTGTGAATAATCGCTTGTCTTTTCTGCTCAACCATTTTCTTGCGTTGTTCTGTTGTCAGCTGTATGCTTCCTTTTTCGAGAATGGTTATCGCAATTTGAGTAATATCATCGGTGCCGAATGTGGAATCAACCGCCTCAGCAGTGGGCCTTTCACCCCCTTTGCAATCGTGAAATACATCATCTATTGCCAATAAATCATCGATTTCGACAGAATCAGGATTGTCTTTGAATTGGTCGACCAAATCAGGGTCGACTAATATCTCGTACCGCTTACCACCCTTTTCCATTCGCGCAACGACCGCAGAATCAAGACTGACCATACCTTGCCCTCGTTGTGCTAGCAAGCAAACAATACCTTGTGCTTTTTGCTCTAAATCATTCTTCCAGCGGCTTCAACTTACCGATGTAGGACTTGACCTCGTCGCGGCTCAGAGTTCGATACCCATCATCATCAATTACTGAAATTTCGATTGCTTCGGTATTCAATTCGGCATCAAGACTACCTCGCAATGCTTCAAGGCCAAGTTTGATGCCCATGTTCAAGGTCAAACCTGCCTTCCATTTGTCTTCGAAATAGTCGATGACAGCATTACGTCCGGAACCAATAGCTCCTGCATGATATGATTGGTAAGCACCGCTTGGATCGGTCTCAAACAAGTGGATTCCATTGTTATCTACACCACCAATCAAGAGGGCAGAACCGAATGGGCGACTACCACCATACTGGGTGAAAGATTGCTTGAAATCACAAATCTTCTTTGCTAGTATGTCAACTGGTACTTTGTCATTGTAGGTAATCTGGTTTACTTGACACTCAACTCTTGCTCTATCAACCAATTGACGTCCGTCTGCTACAAGTCCGCTTGTTGCGAAACCGATATGATCGTCGATTTTGAATAATTTCTCGATACTGGCAGGAATAATCAAGCGACTTGCAATTCGCTTATCGCATACTAGAATAATTCCATCTCTGAATTTCAATCCTGCAGTTGTCGTTCCGCGCTTAACAGATTCTCTTGCATATTCTACTTGAAACAATCTTCCATCTGGACTGAATGTCGTGATTCCATGGTCATATCCTCTTCCACTCGGTTGCATGTCCACACCTAATCCATCCTCGCCAAGTGCCGTCTTATCAACCTTGGCGGAAGCAAAGCCTGTATTCTACCACCAAATATGTTTCATGTAGGTGCCGCTAGGGTCAATCATGCGAGTGTTGGTCCTGTCCTCCGGCGGAAAGGATTCGAGCCTAGCACTGTGGTGGAGTATTTGTCAAGGCTGGACCATTTCTTCGGTAGTTACTGTATCAATAGAAGGAGAAGATTCCTGGATGTTTCAGATACCCGGAACTCAATTGGCTGAATTGCAATGCAAAGACATGGGTTTGCAACATCAAATAATCACAGTTTCCGGAGAAGGTGAAGTGGAAGTGGAGGAATTACTCGAGGGTTTGCGGTCATTGATTGAAGCGCATAGTATAGATGCCTTGGTATGTGGAGCCTTGAGAAGCGAATACCAAAGAAGGAGAATAGATCGAATATGTGAAGAATTAGCGATTCATTCATTCTCCCCTCTGTGGCATCATGATGCTGAAAGACATATGCATGAACTGCTAGAATGTGGAATGGAAATATGGATGGTAAGCGTGTCCTGTGATGGTTTGAATGAAGACTGGTTAGGTAGAAAATTAGACATTGAAGCATTTGACGAATTAAGCAAGTTATCTTCAAAATATAGATTCAGTATAGACGGTGAAGGAGGGGAGTTTGAGACAATCATAACTTCAGGACCTCACATGAATGGTAGAATCGACTTTGATGCAGAGCACCAATGGTCGGGAAATAGAGGTCATCTGAACATTACTGCAATGAAATTGGAGTAATTCGGCAAACGGAATGATGATGAGGGCGCTGCACATGGCATCCTAACGTGAATCACCTCGCCTGCCCCCTAGACTATCGATATGGATGCGATGATTTCAAGGCTATTTGGTCCGAAGAAGGGCGTCATTCACGACAACTTGAGGTAGAGCGCGCCCTAATTTGGGCACACTGGAAACTTGGGAGAGTTAGTGAAGAGGATTACTTGGTCGTTGAATCGATTGCCAAGCCTGAAATTGTCACCAAAGAAAGAGTCAGCCAAATCGAAGCTGAAACGAGGCATGATATCATGGCATTGACCAAAGCGATGGCTGAAGCCGCTGGCGAAGCGGGTTGGTGTATTCATCTAGGAGCCACTAGCAATGACATTGTTGATACGGCGGTGGCCTTACAGTTACGGGACTCAATCAATATTCTACGACGACAAAGTCTTGAATTATTGAATACCGCAGCAGATATTGCTGAGAGAGAGCGAGATAGTGTCATGCTAGGGAGAACTCACGGCCAAGCAGCAGTACCCATCACCTTTGGACTCAAAGTAGCAGTATGGGTTGATGAATTACTTAGGCAGATTACTAGGTTGGATGAATTGACACCAAGGATTTGTGTTGGAAAGTTCCTCGGTGCTGTTGGAACTGGTGCAGCGCAAGGTAAGGATGCAAGAGAATTACAAGATTTGATTATGGGACATCTCGGACTTGGCACGCCATTGGTTACTACCCAGGTTGTAGGTAGAGACCGGTATATTGAGTATATGGGGTGGCTATGCAATATGGCTACAACTTGTGAGAAGGTCTTGCAGGAGATAAGGAATCTACAACGAAGTGAGATTTCTGAAGCAGGAGAAGGATTTGATGTTAAGAAACAAGTTGGCTCCTCTACCATGGCTCACAAAAGAAACCCCATCAAGAGTGAAAACGCATGTGGATTAGCTCGTATTGTTCGTTCATTCATGATGCCAACTTGGGAAAATGCATTGCTTTGGCATGAGCGGGACCTTGCTAATTCGTCCGCAGAAAGATTCACTCTTTCCCACGCTAGTACGCTAGCAGAAGATGTCATTGTCAAAACAAACTCGGTATTAACGAATCTTTGGGTTGATAGAGGTAGAATGCAACACAACCTTGCACTTCAGAAGGGATTGCCGATGGCTGAAAAAGTCATGTTGGAATTAGTAGATGCTGGAGTGGCTAGAGATGAGGCTCACGAGATTCTGCGAAACGCGTCAATGGTAGCTGTTTCCAATGGGGAAGAACTACTAGATGTGTGCTCTAGAGAGCCTGCCATCTCTGCTCGATTCGATATTGAACAACTAGAGGCCATGTTTGAGCCACTGAATCACGTCGGAGTTGCGGGTGAATTGGTTGATGAAGCGGTTGCTGCAGCACGTTTGCAACAATAATCAGGATGCATCTTCTGCAAGAGTTTCTGCTTGGCTTACGGCGAGTCTAACCATAATCATAGCAATAATTCCAGATATAGTGAATACCAATCCAATTGACCAATGGACAACGTAGAAGATCATTGCAATTCCAGAAATCGAAAGATAAGATATCAGTTGACAAGTAGCGGATAACCTCAGTAGTACCTTCATCGCATTGTCCTGTAACCTATCTGAAAATTCTAGAACAAAGGCGTGAATCATGAAATAAACAGCCTGGAAAGGTAGCGCAGCGATGACTATTATCAATGCGAAATGGCGAACTTCATTCGGATTATCTTGTTGAGCCAAGCCCTGAAACAACGCNAATGCCATGTTGGCTCCAAGCAACGCGGCCATGATGGTCCATCTTTTCTCAGAAGGATCATCCACTCTAATCATGACATTGCCCTTCGCCACCTAGTCACCACACGAATGGGTTTGGACTAGGGTATTGAGTATTGTCCAAATTAAGAGGCACACGAGAGTGGTTACAGTAGATGTTCAAAATATCGAGAACAACTTCAGCAGTAGTCCTGTAACGGTGGACATGATGACTAGAAGGACAATCATTGCATGAGGACCATATTGATTGCAATCTTCTAGGGCGACCTTTAGCAAACCAGCCGACATTATTCCCGAGGCCACAGAACCATCAAATTCCTCATATTCAGGAGGTGTGCGGCGGGGAATACGCTCACCCTCTCTTACGACGCCATCCATGTATAGCGCAGCAGGGTTCATGGCTTGATGGTTGCGATTACAAGTGAGTCGTTTCAGACGCAAAGAAGAAAGAGGCGTGCCATCCTCGGAGTTTCATGTCGAACGAACCTGTAGTAGGAGATATGTCAATCACAGACGAGCACGCAGTAGTTGGTGGAAAGGCAACTTTTGCCGATATTTGCCAGCCATTTCTGCGCTCTAGAGATGCTGCCATATTGGTAGAGAATGCCAAAACTGGCGCCATAGATGGAGTAATTACCCTGAAAGATTTACTACAAGTTTTATCGACAGGTAAGAATCCTGCTAAGGAAAAGATCGCCAAGCACATGCGCACTAAGGTTGTTGAAATGCCAATAACCACGCCGCTATCTGGAGCTCTTAGAATGATGGCTGAATCTCAACCTGATGCTGTTGTCATCAGAGGTCCAAGCGGTGAATTCGCGGGGTACTTCAGCCCAGATGATTATCGAGAGGCGAGTAGGAGATTAGAGAGCCATCAAATGTTGGCAATGAGAATGCAGCGTTCAAAGAATGCACTAGGTGAGGCACGTGAAGCGGAAATGGAGGAGGATGACCCAGCAGCAGAACAACAGTCCCTATTGGACATCATGTTGGGAGATTTCGAAGATGATGAAGATCACGAGCCTGAGGGCGGAATCAAACTCTAGCCAATCCCTTTGTACCAGCGCCTTTGACATCGTTGCATGGCGCGCCCTCCTCTCCCTGAGAGGCTACACCTATCTTCACCCCCAAAGGCTGGGCGTACGACTTATGCTTTGCAAGAGGCGCGAAAACATATTCAAGATGGGAATCGCGTTATTTGGGGAAGTGAAGAGATGCCTGATTCAACGAGGTTCTCACAGTTGTTCAGCGAACTCGATATTACTGCAGCCTCACGTTTTCATGCAATGAATACCGGTGGCGAATACCAGCGTGCAATCGAAGATATTTCTAGGATGGCAAATATCTTGCCTAGCGTAACATTGGTTGTTATCGATGATTGGACACCCGCAAAGGGACGCGTAGGAACTGAATCACTTAAGGCAATAAAGAACCTAAGTGAATCAATGCCTGATAATTGTGATTTGATATTGACTTCAGCAAGCCATTCAGATGCTTCAGGAAAAGAGGAAATTGCAGTAAAGGCAAGAAAGGATGTAGAAGGAATGGAATTCAAAACATGGATCCTTATGCGTGAACACGCTGATTCTAGAAGAACTCTCAAAACTGAAGACACAGAGTTCCCATTGCTTCTAGAAGAAGAAGGGTTTATCGAAACGTGATTCAGGATTCGTCCTCATCATCCAATCCCAATAGTTCGCCCATCTCGTCCAATGCATCATCATCGGGATTATCAAATTGTGTGGGGTCTTTGGCACCGCCTTCTAACTCATCGGAACCCGCTATCTTTGGAGCAGATTCCTCAATCATTCGCTGTTTATTTTCTTGAGCTCTTTTCCACATGAACCAAGCCGCACCAGCCAATCCTAAACCGAGAACAGCATAGGAAATATTCAGAGTTAGGTCATCAACCATGTTACTGCGAAAAGGATGTAGCAAATACTCTTTGCCCCAAACAACCTCATTCTATTGTGAATGAAGCAGTTATCTGATCGGCTTGACCGTCTTTGGAAGATACGGAAACTGATACAATATGCTGTCCTTCGGACAGGTTACTCATATTGAGGTATGATCTCATAGATAGCATCTGACTCCCATCTAATTCCCATTGGTAATTATACGGAGATTCCCCACCAGTAACTTTGGCGGTCGCATTCATAGAATCATTTTCTCCATCCTCCCCAATTACGATTTCAAGCATCACTTCAAGTTCTGCAATCTCTTCAGATGAGTCCTGCGAAGTGCAACCTGGAGAGAAATAAGTCAAAATCATCATTGCACAGAACAGTACAGATGTGGACTTCATGACAAGTGCACGAATAGAGCGCATATCAAGATGCGCATATTCAATCAACCCAAATCGGGTATCTTTCGCTGTAATGGGGCAGCCAAATGTCTACGTCTATCCGGCGGTGGCTCAACCCAAGAAATAGGGGCAATCTCTTCTCCTACCCAATTCGATTCGGATAAAGTTCCACAACTAGGGCAACGGGGCGGTTGGTTCTTACCTGAAGATTTCATTCTCTTACCACAATTGCAAATTGGCCGCTGTTTAGACCTCAGACTGGGTTCTAATAGGCATAGTCTTTCGAGATGATAAGTACCTTCATGCTCTAAGCCCATCCAAGAAATGATATCTCCGGGAATTAATTTCTGCAGCAACTTATTGACCTTACCCCCCTCAGCGAAGGCTACGATGCTCCCCTCACTTGTAACTAGACTAGAATGCCCCCTGTTTCGAACATCAGGGTAAGATTGAACAGTTGCAGTTATGGCAGATTCAAGATGATCGTCGCAGGCTTGGTTGGTCCGCCAAATCATGTTTGCAGATGCCTCTTCAATAGCCGCGTTAGAATGGAGCCACTCATATGCAGCCTCTACTTGATCTACATTCTCTCCGCGAATACCCAATAATACTGGACAAGGAGATCTTGGTGCAATCAAACCCTTGTGCTTGCGCGGGTCTCGATTGAGAAAAGTAAGGGGAAACAATTCATCCATCTTGGCTACTAATTCTTCATCGATAACTCTACGCTTACCAATATTTTCCTCCATCCGATAAACTGTATTTTCCCATGTATGGTCATGTTCTCCCCTCCAAGCAATAGCAGCAGTAGCACCAATAATGCCTGAACCACCATTGGACCAGATATGGTGCTTTGATGTAATCATCAATTCAGATGCATCTACATTATTACGAACTGCATTCCAATAAAGGGATTCATCAAGTTGATTCTCTGTCAAGACCATGGCCGGCTCAGAACCTTCTTCGCTTCTTTGACATAACCACTCCCACTGTTCATCAAGTAATTCACGAGCTACATCAAAGGTCATCAGCAGTTCTGCGGCAACAGCTGCATTCCCTCGCGTCCTATTTGCTGCGAAGGGCCAAAGACGGACCAATCTCTGATCTTGATACTTCACCCCTAGCCTCTGCAATAATCTTAGAAACATCTCAGTAGTACAACCGCCATCCAAACTGTCGGTATCATCTAGACCTAACCAGGCCATATATCCACACCTCCTTCATTCTGGAGCCCTCATGACCTTGTCACCCTGGTCTTCGGGATCCAATATTCTCTGTAAAACGGCTGAAACTCCAAGGTGTGGAGGGGAATAAAATGACCTAACCCCATATCTCTTACCTGCTTTGAGATCACTTCTTCTGTCGCCGACCATTGCACTGCGCGCCTCATCGAATTGTAATTCAGTATTGAATTGCTCAATCTCTCCTTTAGATTGTACCAATTGCCTTGAAGCCATCAGCATTCCAGGCTCAGGCTTACGGAAAGCAGAACCTGCCCAAGGAACATGAGGGGAATACAAAATCAAATCTAGAACTGCGTCTGCGTCCTCAATTAGCAATAGACGTTGTAACTCATCGTGAATCATAGCTAATCGGTGATGATTCCATAATCCTCTACCGATAGGGGATTGATTTGTCACCACACATACTCTAAATCCATTTCGGCGTAATTCAGCAATGGACTTTGCAGCATCAGGAAGCACAACTAATTCATCGACATTGTTGATATAATTGGGACTACCAATATTGATGACTCCATCTCTATCAAGATAGGCTATAGACCCATCCCATTCTCCCTCAATAGGCAATTCAGATAGTGACAATTCGTCGAATAATTCAGCGCCGTGTCGACCAGGTAACAAGACAAACCCTCAACATCCACCCTCAATGCCACGACGTGCTTTNATGGTCTCTTTGACGATATGGTTGACAACCAATTGAATGTCTTCTATACGCTCCATAGATTTGGTTTCAGCAACTATTGGGATGTCTACTATTTNCGCCATTTTTCCACCTTTGCCACCTTTGTAGTCCCCACCTACTCCTATGGTTTTGCAGCCCTNCTCCTTAGCATATTTCAGGCCGTTGATGACATTAGCAGAATTACCNGATCCAGAATAGCCTACGACAATATCTCCCTTTCTGAGAAAGGTCTTGAGTGCGCCNACGAAAACATTGTCATAATCTGTATCATTGGCCCATGCGGTCAAGCCTGAGATATTGTCTACGTGACATAGGGTAGGTACAGTCAATTCCTTTGACCAATCCCCTGCACTATGGCTCGGAGTTCCAGCACTACCNCCATTGCCAATGAAGTGTATTGTTGCACCTGAATCCATCACTTCTTCCACAGCATCTGCGAAGAGGTGAATGGGGNCAAGATCCAATTTCGAAAGTGCTGTTTGTAAGTCAACAAGGTAAGACTCCGCGAAGGCTCGCGCATCGAATTCTTCCATCTCGCTCGATGCACCCTCGCTACAACCACTTATACAGGTTGTCTTCAGGCGTTGGCAGTGATGGACACTCCGATGCTATCCNCATTNCTTGCAGGAGCAGGTCTTGCATGCTTAGCATGGGGCTTCCATTCGCGCTCAGGTTCNCGTTCCTTGGTTGCNGCGGCCGGATGGGTGCTTATGGGGGCGCATTTCACCTCAACAATTGGATCCTATATCGCCATATGGGACACTGTGTTGATTATAATGACCGCCGCTGCATTACCAATAGGNGTAGTATTGGCTCGCTGGGAATTGAANGGATATTCCAGCGTTGAGGACGATGCCCTAGTATGGTTCCGAGGCATGGTGCTTTGGGCAGGATTNCCATACATGTTAGTTGATCGAGNNCCATGGTTGAATGTCTTGGCGATTTGGTTTGTCGCTTGGCAAACTGCGATATTCATGCGCTGGAGTGGAGGTGGAGATATTCAACTCGGAGAAACCAATGTTTCGCTGGGTGATGGTACCGAAGTAGCATGGGCAGATTGGCAAGGNAACAAATGGTTCATGTTTGAGCCGTTATCAGAGCATACCTTCCATACCGAATTGCTCAATGCAAGTGGAGAGAGTATTGGCATCAATTTCGTTCTAGCATGCACTGCATTGCAATCGATNATTATCTTCGTAGGAGCGGTTGTGGCATTGAAAGCTCCTTGGAGGCGAAGAGCCAGAGCATTATTGATTACAATCCCAACTATACATATCCTCAATATTTTCCGTAATGCTGGAATAATTTGGTTGCATGGAGCATATCCNGAATGGCAATGGCTAGGNATGGATATGTTCCATTTCGCGCACGCTTACCTAGCCAAAATNGCTGCATTATTCGCCATGTTCTTGATGGCCCTTGTATTGTTTGAACTGCTGCCCAAGATGCATTCACATGTCTTGAGNTTGATGCAACCAATANTTGGNAAAACAAAATCAACCTCATCGAGGTGACCACGGNGCGTCAAAACTACTGCGCGTGAAGTGGTTTCCGCTACCAGATGGCCACTCCAGAGTCTCACTACCATCTGCCTGAAGTGAACCCATAATGTGAGAAGGAGGAGCAGATACTGTGGAACTAGGCCCCTCATCGAGTCCAAGATCGTTCAACATATCTCCCATGTCAACACNAGGAATAGGTGATGANGGGTTAATTTCAGGTTCCATCGATGGAGACAGAGAAGCTACTGGTGCTTCGATCATAGGCTCACTATCTATTACTAACGAAGGTGGTGATGCACCACTCAGCATTGCTTCAGTCTGGCGCGAGATGATGTCACTTTCCATATCCNCCCAAGTCTCANCTTCAACTCCCCTTCTTGCCTGGGCAAAAGCCAATACAAGAAGAAGAATGACTAGAATTGCAACACCGATTACAACAGAGTATACTACCTCTTCATCAACATCAGCCAGATAATCCGTACCGAGTATTCCTTCCCCCGAATCATCTTCTGATTTTGAAGCGTCTTTGCCTCTATCCTTGCCATCGTTTAGGTCAAATGGATCCCATGTGGTTTCACAACTGTCCATGGCGTTCTCAAATTCATCAAAGTCGACCAAGCCATTGCTATTTCTATCCAATTCCTCAAACTTAAGTTCGTTCTTCCAATTGAATTCAGCAAATTCATCCTCATNCATTGGTACATACAATTCCTGCGCCATTTCCAATTCAACTGAACAGGAGCAAGCGTATAGAAGCAATTCGTTGTAAGTTAACTCTCCATCATCATCACTGTCGATTAGAATGAAGACATCATCATCATTATCAGAGACTGGCTCCCTCGAATCGTCTGAAGATTGGCTGCCACCTCTCTGACGTCCGGATGTATCCTTTGATTTACCTTCATCCCTGTCTTCCTTTTCTCCCTCATCAAATTCCCAATCGCCTTNCCATTCGCCTTCCCAATCGCCTTCCCATNCATCGTCATCGAATCCTGAAAAATATTCATCTTCATCAACCACTCCATCACTATTGAAGTCGAANATTTCCATAAAGAAATTNGCAGTTTCCTTACAATCTACAAGTACATCAGGAGGCACATCTGGAAGGTCTGGAGAGCCCCATTCATACCAAGATGCAACGATCGAAGTACCTTCAAAATCCGAACCCGCGATGACTGTAATGTCGTACCTTCCTTCATCTGGAGAGTCAATCGACACCGATTCCCAAGTTTGTCGTCCTGTAGATTGCCATTCATCTGAGTCGCTCTCTACGAAAAGATTCGGATCTCCAAAGCCTCCTGTTAATGATATAATGAAACTATCAACACCAGATTCGAGTTCCACATAGAACAACAACTCTTGTCCATCGTCTCCTCTCAAATTGTGAACAGGTTCTTCATTGAACANCTTGATTGGTTTGATATCAGGGACATAATCGGAATTNTCGGTGAATGATGCNGTTATTGTGACCTCNTCGAATCCTGACCATCCTGAGACCATTATGTGGTACGTNCCTACTAGAGGNGAATTGACATAGATGAATTCATCATTGCCAAAAGTCGATGATGCAGCATCATAATCGTCCTCACTTGGAACATCGTTCATGCTCAAAAACAAATCAGCATCACCAGTTCCTCCATCCAATTGAATTTCCAATCGATTGACATCAAAACTCGTGTTGATGTGGAAATGCCTGTCTGAATGGGAATTTCCAGAAATAGGAGTATATGGAACACCTGGCTGCAATTCAATGGAATGGACAGGGTCAGAATTGGCTGGCGGGTAAGTGAAGCGAGCTACGATATTCAAGTCATTTACTTTCTCAAATGCCTCTACAGCGATATACCAAATACCCTGCATTGGAGCGATTAGAGTTACCTTCTCATCATTATCAGGACCCTTGGAGTTGGCATATCTCTGATCTTCCTGAACCATTCCGGGGTTCTTTTGATTTGGACCGCCTTGACGACCATCTGTTTCAGCGCCCCAATCGCCCCAGTCGAAATTCCCTGAACTCCATTCAGCCGGATCTGCGTCATATGCGACATAGAGATCAGCATCTCCGCTTCCACCATAAGTCTCAATCTCAATCAGGTCGACCGTTTCATCAAGGTCGATGTAGTAATAGGAAACCTCGCTAGTGCTAATGTCCTGAGCTGGAACAGGGATACCATTGTTCAATTCAGTCATCTCGTCCAATGGTGGCGGAGCAGGAACCTCATTCCACCAAACTGCCAACGAATAATAATCAAACTCTGTCTGACCTTCAATTACAATCCAGTATACTCCTTCATCGGGCCAAGCGTAGTTACCCGAACCCCACGAGATGAACTCGTCGAATCGCCCCTCTTTTTGGCCAGAAGTGTAGTCGTTGTTATGCTCATTTGGAATTGCACCCTTGCGNACATACATGACCGCTTCTCCATCCCANCCCCAGAATTCGATATTCATGAACTGGACGCGNTTAGGAACATCGATCCAATAGATGTAAGTCGTTCCTTCCTTACCTGAAAGGCTCCAGAATTCATCTCCATTCTGCAATTCNGTTGGATTATTCAATTCTTCACCATCAAGGTCGACCCATACTACGCCATGAAATGTTGACTCTAATTGAGAGATTTCATCCCAGGACGAATCTCCAGTTCCTTCATCAAAATCAAGATGNAATAGTGGAGCAAGATTAGTTGCTGGACCTTGNCCTGTATGTGCATCTGAAATCTCCTGCTCAGTAAGCGCCCTATCCCAAACCCTGATGTCATCTAATACCCCGAAGTAGTGATTGCAATCACACCCAGCACCTTGTCGGCCAATATAGAACTCATCGCAGTCATCACCGCTCTGGAAACAGGAATTGCTACCAAAATCTCCTGCAGGAATAACTGCATCATCAGCACTGATATTGGCTATTCTTTCGCCATCAATCCAGAATGCGCCCCCTATGCCCTCTTCAACAGTAATTACAAGATGCGCCCATTCATTCTCCACCAATTCAACACTNTCTGCGGAAGGGTGGTTTCTTATTGCGTAATCATTAGCATAGTGCAGTACTCCATCGGTTAANTGCATCCCCCAGCCATAATCGCCTTTCATCATGATAAATTGAGTGCCTTCCACATTTTCAGGCATAACTCTAACTTCCATAGTAAGTCCTGTTGATANCTCCATATCATCGACATCTGAAATGAATGCATAAGCCTCTGAATCACCAGACTCTTCTTCTATTTCGGGCAGAAGAATAGCATGATCTACTCCGCCTCCAACTTCTACCAATCCATGGATTGTCAAATCCTCTGGTTCATCAACACTNTCGGCCCAGAATCCGATTTGAACACCTTCTTCAGTATCTGAAGAGATGTAAGCATAATCTTCTCCCAACTCCATACTGGGCTGAGTATCATCCCAATTTCTATACCAACTGGGTTGCATTGCATCCCATTGCCAGAAACCTTCCTTTTCAGCATCGGACAGACCTAGCCATATGTGTCTTGGAGTGCCATTCCAAAAAGTGAAGGTCGAAACTACCCACTGATTTTCAGCAGCATCGTCGATGCTGACTAACTGACCGCCCAAAGATTGAGCGGTTGCAGAACTTACCGAACGATTTGCCGCTTCAAGNAGATGATACTGGTGGCCATTGGCTGGATTATCGTAAGTTCCCAAGATTGAGGGTAAATGAGATTCATTGCTGGAATTATCTCCTGAATCTCTAGCAGAAGCACTAGATACAGTTGTTATAGAAGGGCTAACTAAACTATTGGAGACTGCAGTTATTGGGCCAAGAAGCATCAATAAAATCAATCCAATAGATAGGAATCCGACATCGCGATGGATGGACTTCATGTTCTTGGCTGAAAGCGCTTGTGGAATAATGTTGTGCATAAACGGACCCATGAATTTCTGCATATGAATGAGGAGTTTGAATTCTTTTACAATCTAGCGAACTTTCTTCCCACCGATACGTAGTTTGGTCTTGAGTGGCATTTGGTGTTCCCAAGCAAACTCCTTGACTATACGCCATCCGCTTTCTTCACCGACGAAATCGGTGACCTCGATTACCTTCTCCCTGGTGTTTGCCTTGAAAGCCGCAACTGCCTCTGCATTGCGGAATACCAAATAGGCTGATCCGAATCCAAACCTTTGCCTTAGAATATCAGAAAAATAAGGAGAGAGGTTATCTGAAGGAGGCAATACGAAATCCCTTATTGGCGGTATTCCATCAGCCTCTTCCAACAACTCTTTGCGGCCCCAACAAACTTCGTGCAAATCATGAATAAGGAATCCCTTGATTAATGTGCCATCCTGTTCAAATTCCTGCAATACGGATTTCAACTCTTCAGGTTTGAACGGAGTTCCAGATAATCTTTGGAATTGCTTTAATGTCAATACAGGATAATCCTTCACTATCTTACGGAGATACTCCTTACGCAAAATTGCACGGTCGCTGTTACTTATTGGATTTACAGTCTTGAATCCAGAACGATAATCTTGGACTAAATGTCCTGATCTAAGTAGAGGTTGAATCAACTTGCGGAAGGCTGCGCGCTTCATCGCTGCCCTCTCCATGAATAATGAAGGGTCTGAGTTGTTGTCAAAGAATTCCAACACATCCCACAAATCTTCATCTGGCTCAAGACCACGAATTGTAACTAATTCCCTGAAATGATCTAATGGTGCCCATACTTGATGACCTCTGAGATTAATTCCCATATGCAATTGCTTTGCTGTAGCCATACTCTTTAGGTCAACGCGATATAATTCGCTACGTCCCCGTAAAGCAAAATCATCTCGAACCTCATATACAGTTCCCAATGCTTGAGTCTCATTCTCTAGTCTTGATGATTGATGTAAGTGGTGTTTGAAGAAAAGTGCCCGCTCAGCCAATTCACGCGGCTTGGGATCAATTATTCCTCCGCGAATCAACCTTTCTCCTGCCTTCTTGAATCCGATTGATTCCAACGCACCGTAGGTAGTTTCGTCGAGTTCGCTAATCGCTTCGCCATTGAAGGCTGACATAATCGCTACATCGATTAGTTGATCTCCCCAATTATCTAGCAATTTTTCAAAGGCCTCACAGAATTCATCAAGATAGGCATAGGGGATATGAAGGTCCTTTATCTCAAGGTAATCATTGACTCTATACATCAAGATCTTTCCAATCGGATCAACGCCTTTGAAGACTGGTAAATACCAACCTGTCTTCAATTTAGAGCGAACTTCCCATATGAATCGGGAACAATATGGATCAGATTGTGTAAGTATTCTTACGGTTCTATCTTCTCTGCTTGGAACACGTAAATTATGGGACTCTTCAGGAATGCAATAGAAATCTGTGGCCTCAGGTTGTAGAGCAACAACACGAACGATTTTTCCTTCAGTCTCTAGGTTACGGAGAGCTAGGGCTAATAGTTCTATAGAGTGAGATACATAATATCGTAAAGTATGAGATTTTACTGGACCAATTCTTCTGACAAGATCAAGCAATGCCTCTTCGAACTCCATCGGCTTCTCAACCACTCTTCGATAGTAGGTCATTCGGCGACGACGACCTTCTCTCTCCTCGAATTGTTTGACCACCACTAATTGTCGCTCAAGATTGGCTAGACTATTCTTGAGGTCTCTTTGGAGGGCACGGTGTTCATCTCCTTTGGGATAATCACGAAGTATTTCTTGCCTAGTTATCAATTCACCATGATGAATCTTTGAAAGTAATTCTCTGTCGAGAGCGTTGAGCCAAGGTTCTGGCCTAAGGCCGAGTAACATTGGCAGATTTGCAATTGTTGTATAGCCCACTCTGTTATGCAACAATCGACCCATTACGACATCTGAATCCAATTGCAAATCCTTCCAATCAGCAAAACTGAAATCCTCTACTCTATAGAGTAATTCTTGCTGTTTCTGGAACAGAACGTGGTCATCGAAAGCATCGAACAAATCTTTGTGCTTAATGAATGATTTTTGGAGTACCAAATTCTGCAGAGAACGATATTCAATAACGTCCTCTTCACCACCAGTAATTCGGTGTTCATCGACTTTGAGAATGTATTCTGCATCTTCTGTTTGACGGAAAAATCCTACCGAAATCACATTGCGGATTTCCAATTCATGGAGAATCGTTTCAATCTGAGTTTCAGGGAATGGTAACCTTGTGGTAATCGCGCTGGTAACTTGAGGTCCTTCGCTTCCTAACATCTCGATTATCTTGACACGTAGTGCCTCATGGGCATCTCCGATTGGTTGGTCTCTCCATTCTAGGACCTTCGTTCCATCAAATTTACTCGCTACTTTGAATTCCAAACCACCAGCATATAGGTCTCTGAGATCATCAATTTCTCGACCTCCATTACTTGCTAGAACTCCTAATGTTCCATGAATCTCCGACATATATTCGCTGAACCATTTGCCATCTATGTCGCTGTTTCCAGTTCCTTCGACCTTTGTTATCTTGCCATTCTTTGCTAACTCAATAACCCATTCTCTGATTACATCGATATCAATGTCCTTTAGTTTCTCTTTGTAAAGAGGATTAGACAAATCCTTGGATAGGCCTCCACCATGTTCCATTAGATGTAAGAGACTGGCTGGATCATTAGGAACTGGGACCTTATCGAGATAATACGAGTCCAATTGTTCCTTGGTTAGTTCAGTTGCAAGCGCCCTACGGCCTAATAGACGCATCAATATCTTCGGATCCATATCGTTGATCAGATAGGCCCTTGTGCGCATTGAAAGAAGGTCCTCAAACGAAGACATGAATAGACTCATTCCAATCTTTGAAGGAAGGCTTACCTTAGTGTGAACCAACCTTACATCTTCATCCTTCGATCGTTCCAAGAATCCCTCTAAACCTTTGATATCAATATCTTGCCAAAAAATTTCGTTCTTGGCCTCTCGAATCAACAAACTATCTTCCATGGTCCGATGCTTGGTCAAAAGAGCCTCAGCCTTTTGTTGGAATTGTTGCGGACTCACTTCGTCAGCCCCGATTCTACGTGGAATAATCATAGAACGTCCTGCGACCTCTCGGAAACGCTTTGCGAATAGTTGAGTGGTAATCACGTACCTCTCGATGGTTTCCATATGGCTTTGAGTCTGGAATAAGTCGTACATATCTCCAGGATCTACCTCATTACTGGTCTTGAATAGAATTCCATTTTCGTCGAAAGATAACTCGATAACATGTATTTCTTGAGACTGTGCCAAACCAGCCATGAAATATCCTAGAGCTTGATTGAATGCCCTACCGCGACAAGTGGTGATTAGATATGTGGGGACGCCTCCAATTATTTGTTCAACCAATAAACGGTTTGGTTCAGGGACTTGGAAAGTATCGATAATGTGCTCCCTGAGATATCTTGCAATGGCTGTAGAAACCTGTTCAGACAATCCGTAAACCTTGGTCAAGACCTCCTTTGGATCATCATCCTTGCGTAGACAAACTATGCAATTGTGAATCAAATCAAGAAGATGTGAAGATAACTCCTTCGAACGTGAACGAGATTCTCCCGACCATGAAGGGATTGTAGGTCTGTGTCCTGTAACAGGATTCACGTTAACCCTACTGCCCTGAATCGAGTTTACTCTGTAGGTCGAACCCCCCAATAGAATGACATCGGAAGTTCGTAGATTTGCAACGAAAGATGCGGATAGTTGACCTAGAATACTCCCATCTTGATTGAATACCAAATAGTTGTTATCAGGGGCGATTGTACCGACATTAGTATAGTAAATCATTCTGGAATATCCTCTCTTTCCATACAGATTCTCTTCCCAATCCACCCATATCCTACGCTCCTCTTCAAGCATATCAAGAACTTCGATGTAATCATCATAATCTAGCGTTCTATAGGACCAAGTAGACTTGATTACTTCAAAAATCTCGTCGATATCTCTGTCCTCAATAATTACCTGCCCGATGACGAACTGTGCTAGAACATCAAGACAATTCTGGGGGAAGGTCAATTCATCCATATCGCCTATCTGAATTGCGGCTTGCAGGGCAGCTAGTTCAATTAGGTCATCCACGCTTTGTGGAAGGAATCTAGCGCGCGGTATACCGCCTACATGGTGACCTGCTCTTCCAATCCTCTGCAAAGCCGTAGAAATGTCTCCAGGGGAGCCAATCTGCACCACCATGTCAACACTACCAATATCTATACCCATCTCAAGTGAACTAGAAGTTACTACTGCTCTCAACTCTCCATTCTTGAGTTGATTTTCTACACCCAACCTGATCTTCTTATCCATCGAACCATGGTGTCCAGCAACCAAATCAGCTAATCCCAAGACTTTCAATCTCTGAACCAATTCCTCAGTCATCTTTCTAGTATTAGCGAAGACCAAAGTAGTGTTATGCGCTTCAATTAAATCCTTGATCATCTCAACATTGCGGTCGAGAATATCCTTTAGTGGTAAATCACTGAATCTATTGGAACACAATACAATATCAAGATCCAGTTCTCTCGCTCCAGAAACTTTGGCAATACACACGCCTACTTCGCCACCTCGTGATTCATCATCATCTGATGCGACTAGATATTCCGCTACTGTTTCCAAAGGTTCCATAGTAGCAGAAATACCGATTCTTTGAACCGGATTCATCAAGATGGTATCCAAATGTGAAATTGTCANTGCAAGATGAGTACCTCTTTTTGTCGGCACGAGGCTATGCATCTCGTCAATCAATAACCACTGAACTGATTCAACAATTGGTTGAAATCTCTTACTCGCAATGGCGATTGCCATNCTCTCAGGTGTGGTAATCAAGATNTGAGGAGGTTTCCTCAACATTTTCTGACGTTCAGATTGCGAAGTATCTCCAGTTCTCAATCCAACTCTGATGTCCTGCGCCCTATCAGGAAGATATCTTGATTTGATTTCCTTCAACGGTTTGATGAGGTTTTTCTGNATGTCATTGGCCAGTGCTTTAATCGGCGAGATGTAAACAGCATACACCTTATCNTCCAATNCCTTGTTCAACGATAATCTGACCAATTGATCGATTATGGTTAGGAATGCTGTCAAAGTTTTTCCAGAACCNGTAGGTGAACAAAGTAATAGATGACGGCCATCCATAATTGCAGGAATTGCCAACTTTTGAGGATCGGTAAAATCAGGAAATGTGTCGACGAACCAATTNCGCACAGGTGGGCTCAGCCTCTCAAGTAAATCCTCACGATTGCTCGGTGAGTCAAGATACTCTATTGCAGCCATTGTTCATTCCTNAATGATGGTGGCGCGCAGTCGGAATGAAGCCATATTTCAACTATTCGTATGTGTAATCATTTACAAGTCATCATTGAACACTTCATTGTAAATACAATCATCTAACTGAACACATCTCTTGTTTTGTTGAAAGTTGACAAGACGTAGGATTCATCTAGCGAATCAAGTCAGTTTCATAGGCTTGTTGTCTTCCGTTGAACACGGGAGAGGTATGACTCAGGCGGACCGTGACAGGCTTGAACGACTTAACTCCATGCTGAAACGCAGGGGTATTATTCTTCCAGCATTTGAGATTCATGGTGGCGCAGCGGGAATGTATGATTTCGGCCCATTAGGCGGACGTTTGAGAAACAAGGTGAATCAGATTTGGTTAAACCACTGGCTATCCCAAGGAGACATCGTAGAGATTAGTTGCCCAACAGTGACTCCATTTTCTGTTCTTGAGGCGAGTGGACACGTTGGTGAATTCAGCGATTTCGTAATCTCATGTATTGCTTGTGAACAAGCTAGCAGAGCNGATCACCTTTTGGAAGGTATTCATCCTAATCCTGATTCCTTATCGANGGAAGATTTGGCTAATGAAATCGCTTCAAAAAATCCTGTATGCCCTGATTGTGGCGCTGNAGAGTGGGGGCAGATTGAGGCACAGAACTTGATGTTCTCCACGACCTTNGGTGCTGGTTCAAGCGGTAGGCAGGCATTCATCAGGCCTGAGACTGCACAGGGCATGTTCACTAATTTNCCTGCTCTTTATCGCCACTTCCGACAACGCTTACCTTTCGGTGCAGTTCAAGTCGGAAGGGGCTATAGAAATGAAATAAGCCCCCGGCAAGGAATGATNAGNCTACGAGAATTCAACATGGCTGAGCTGGAATATTTCATCGATCCAGAAGAGAACTCTAAGCATGATTTCTCAAAATGGTCATCTATGAAATTCAATTTAGTNCCGGATTCATCTGATACGATCAACACAACCATCCCGCAAGCACTTGACGAGGGGATTATCAGNCATCCAAGCGTTGCTTGGTTCATGGCCAGCACTGCAGAATTATTGTTCCACCTAGGAATAGATGCGTCAAAACTAAGATTCAGACAGCATGAATCTACCGAAATGGCCCACTATGCAAGTGATTGCTGGGATGCAGAGATTCTCGGTTCTTATGGTTGGATTGAATGTGTAGGTATAGCCCACAGAGGATGCTATGATCTCGAAGCACACGAGAATTACACTGGTCAAAGATTGCGNGCATGGAGAGATTGGTCCGAGCCAGTTCAAAGTAAGAGAACCTTGATCACTATNGATGGTTCGACAGCAGGACCAGCATTCAGATCTCAAGCAGGTGCTGTCAAAGAGGCTTTGGAAAAGATGGATGTGCCCCCCACTACCTATCCGTTCAAACTGACTTTATCCGATTCATCTATTGTTGAGGTACACCAAGAACATGTAAAAATCGAAGATATCGATGAGACAATAAATGGAGAATGGTTTACTCCNCACGTTGTTGAACCTGCATTCGGAATCGACCGAATAATTTGGCATCTATTGGACCATGCTTGGAATGAAGAAGAGAAGAATGGAGAGCAATATTCTGTGCTTTCTTTATCTCCATCAGTTGCCCCAATCGATGCTGCAGTTCTACCATTGATGGAGAAAGATGGGATGGATGAATTAGCATTGAATCTACATGCCACCCTTTGTTCAATGAATGGAATTCAATCAAGTCACGATGCTTCTGGCAGCATCGGTCGTAGATATGCNAGAGCTGATGAGGTTGGCATTCCATGGTGCATTACAATCGATCATCAAAGTCTAGAAGACGGTACTGCAACGGTACGCCGAAGAGACGACCAAAAGCAGATTCGATGTAAAATAGAAGACATCACCCCCCACATAAGAGATGGAAAAATGAATTCTCTCTTCGAATGATGCTCAACCTTCAAGGAGTGTCGTCGCAAACAACTTACCATGCCTCCTGCCCAAGCCACCGATTGGGCAGAAAGATACAGGCCGGCTAGTGAGGCATTACTGGTAGGTAACCAAAAAGCGAGGCGACAAATTGAGCAATGGTTGAATCATTGGGAACGTGGCAGGCCTAGCAAACGCGGCATCTTACTAATTGGNCCTCCTGGCGTAGGNAAGACGAGCATGGCTAGAGCCATTTCATTGGACCGCGGCTGGGACATTATCGAACTCAATGCAAGCGACGCGAGAAACGCTGCTGCTATCCGTAAGGCGGCTACACAAGGAGCAATGCACCAGTCTTTGTTCAATACGGGTAAACAGAGCAAGACATTGGTTTTACTCGATGAAGTCGACCATATTCAAGGCGGTCTGGCAAGGATGGGTGAAGAGAAGATCAACAAGATGATTCAGAGTCAAGAAACTACTGCTGCTGAAGTAACTAGTGCTGGAGANAGAGGTGGTAAAGCAGAGTTGCTGCGATTACTTCAATCCACAAAGAATCCAGTTGTTCTTGCTTGTAATGACGAAATGGGACTATGGGGTAAAGGTTCAGGTTGGGTAGAAGCGCGAAGTAGATTCTCTCGTTTGGTTGAAATTATCCGATTTAATCGGGTTAAATCTGATGATTTGCGNAATATTGCTCGCCGCATTCTCCAATCGGAGTCCATGACGATAGATCCTGAAGGCCTAGATATTCTAGTCAACAACAATCCAGGAGACATCAGAGCCTTANTTAGAGATCTTCAGGCTATTTCTGTGGGAAATTCTGGACACATTCATGTCTCTGCCGTTCGATCATACATCAACAATGCAACTAGAGATCAACACCTAGGTAGTTTCCCAGGCCTNGATCAACTCTATAGATGCAGAGATTCCATTGAAGCGAAGAAACTTGGTCCAAATCTTGACACATCACCCGATGACTTGCTTAACTGGGTTTCTTGGAATAATTCTTCATTGTTCAAGAGTGCTTCTGCCATCAAACGGGGGGCACGTTCACTGGCTCGTGCTGACCTTGCCCTTCCTGTTCGTTTCCACAACAGAGCATATCGAAGTTGGTACTGGGGTGGACAATTAGGAATCTTGTCTGCGGTATGCACTAGAACGGAAATTCCTGACAAAATTCGCGCCACATATCCCGAATTCCTCCGTCGAAATAACCAAGTTTGGAGAAGACAAGGTATCCTGAAAAAATTNGCAGAGACGAGTGATGCATCGAAACATGCAGTTCAACGTGAATTAATGCCTATTCTTTCAGCCATACATGCATATGACCATCCCGATAACGATGCCAATGATTTCACNATCAGCCTTTCTCTAGGCCTGAGTGGAGATGAGCATGCGATGTTATGTGGATTGCCTGCTAGCAGAAACAGTACCAAAAACTTGGTCAAAAGATATGATGCCCAAATAAAAGAAAGAATANACAATCCAATTCTAAGCGATGAATTACCTATGGAAGAAGAAGTGGCTGAGGAAAAAGAAGCCAAGGATCCTGCACAAAGAACTCTATTCTAATCACTCTTCCTTACCGAATAAATCCTTGAATGCTTTCAATGCCCTTCGTGTTAACTTCTCCTCAGACTTTTCTTCTGACCTCCAAGTTCTGGGATGCATTAGAATCAAGGCGGTCAATAATTCNAGCCTGCCAAACCACATCAATATCGAAGTCCACAATAAAGCTAGACTCGACATCGAAGCCCATGTCGCGCTAGGTCCATAAGCGCCCAGTGCGGGTCCNGTATTTCCTAATGAAGAGGCAATTACAGAGATTATTGTTATGAANTCACTATCAGGCATTAATACCGCCATAACTAAAGTTGAAATGATGAATAAGCCGACCCAAACGATCAACATTCCAATCACCAGTGCAATATTATCAGATTCTATAGGTTCGCCATTCATTCGTATTGTCTTCACCTGATTCGGCGTTGCAATCCTCTCAAGTTCTCTACCTGCGACCTTCAATGATAGATTGATTCTCAATATCTTCAAACCACCGCTAGTGGAACCTGCACATGCACCTACAACCATCAAGAAGAATAGCAATATGTGAGTGAAGACGGGCCATGGCACCCAATCAGTTGAAGAATATCCAGTAGAGGTTCCAATTGAAACAATTTGGAAGAGGGCTTTNCTNACAGAATCAGCATGTCCCGCCATACCGGAAAGGGACAGGGCAAGTGCGCAGCTTACAATTGCGACGAAGAGGATGCTGAAATACCACTTAAATTCCTCATCTTGGAACACCTTACCCCATTGACGGCGGGTCAAGAAATACAAGAGACTGAAATTGATACCTGTCAAAATCATGAACATCACGATAATTAATTCGACAGTTACCGAATCAAAATATCCAATGCTATCATCATGTGTTGAAAAACCGCCAGANGGCATAGTTGTCAACCCATGGTTAATAGAATCAAAGATGTTCATATCTCCAACAAAAAATAACAAGATCATCTCGAGGAGTGTCAAACCAAGATAGATTGCCCACAATAGCAGTGCCGTTTCTTTGATTCTAGGTCGCAACCTAGACAATGAAGGTCCTGTCAACTCAGCTCTTGCAAGACTCATTCCCCCTCCCAAAACTCTTGCTAGCAATAGCATNCCGAGCATGATTATTCCCATACCTCCCAGCCATTGGGTCAAACTTCTCCAAAGTAACAANCCCCTCGGCTGAGAATTGATACAATCCTCTACTACTGCNACCATACAAGCTGGACTCATACTATCATCGATGACAGTCGCTCCAGTTGTAGTGAATCCTGACATCGACTCAAACCAACTGTTCACTCCACCTCTCAAGATATCAATAAATTGCGCATCATCAGTNAACGGCCCTATGAATACGCCTGAAAGCCAAAATGGCAAGGCTCCGATTGCCACCACGGCNGGCCAACAAAGTGCAACTGCAGCNAATGCCTCCCTATCTCTAAGCCGTTCATCAGTGTCACTTCTCACCCAGCCCCGCAGCATCAGAACTCCACAAATTCCTGAAATCATCAACGATGGTAGGAAAGCCTGAATCGCCAACTTCCAATCATCGAGAAATACTGTCGCCATCAGTGCCACGAACAAAGGTATACACAAGGCNACCAATGTCCAACCTACAATCAGTGCGACCACATCTCGACGCATTGCTTCAACTCCCTAGTCGACGCTCAATCTCATCCACTCTCCCCGGAGGTGCGAAGATGATGACCCGATCTCCAGGTTGTAATACACGTTCCCCAGAAGGTCTCAACGTCATCATTTTTCCATCATCTGATGGTCGCTGTAAGAATGCGACCACTAAGTTTCCAGACAATGGAAGATCATCCACGACCTTTGAAACGTATTGAGAGCCTGCTCTAATACGGAAACAAATGCCGACAATATCAGGTATCGTCGACAACACTCCATAGACGCCAGTCAATCGCTCATGAATAGATGCAAGAATCTGATCGACAGATACTCGATTTCTATCGACGGCAAATGTGATTCCCATTTTTTTGACTACGCTGACCATGTCAGATGAGGACAGGATCAAACCTGTTCGAGGAACTCCCAATTCACTTGCTAGAATTACAGCAGCAATGCTAGCATGGTCATTATCCAAAGCACCTATTGCTACATCGTGACTAGCCAATTCAATTTCACCCAATAACTCAGGGTCGTTATGATCCCCATTGATGATATCAAGGTTTGAGTCGGCGCCTAGCGAGGTTCCTGAAAGTGCATTCGCCTTGGTAAGATCCGATTCAATAACAGTCACTCTGCACCCATCTGAGAGATAAGATGCTGCAACTCTTTGGGATACCAAACCAGCACCGAATATTGCAACCCTAGGGGTGGGGGTGAAATCTACCTCGTCGTGTCCAAATAGTCTTACGACCCTAGTGAACGAATCCTTTCCTATGGCCGCAACAGCCACCTTGTCCTTTGGTAATAGTTGAGTGTGCTTTGTTGGAATATATGGAGAATCACCGGGCCTCTTCATACCAACAATGACGGGCATATCACTGATTCTTTGAGAGACCTCTTCGAGTGATGTAAAAGTTAGGTCCTGTGCATCTTTTGTTATCTCCATCTCAAGAATAAAAGCACCATCTCCAAAGGGAATGACTTCGTCAAAACAAGTCATCAGCAATCCCGTCTTGAGACGCTCTACAGAACCATCTACGGGATGCAGAACCCTATCAACACCTGCCCACTTCTTGAGGTGCCCCTCTCTTCCTTCTCGCATGAAATTGGGATCATTGACCCTACAGATTGTCATCAGTCTACTAGAGTCCTTTTCTGAACTGATACGATGAGCGTGTCGCGCAAGAGAACAAGCCAGTATGTTTCGCTCATCTGAATTAGTTACTGCAATGAATACACTTGCTTCATTGATTCCGGCTTCCATCAACACCTTGCGCTGAGTTGCATCTCCATGTACTACCAGACAATCAACTCCTTGTGCCATCTTGATAGCACGAGGGTCATTATCGATCAAAGCGACTGGTTTGTCTTCCGACAATAGAGACTTAGCTAATTCCAAGCCGCTACGTCCTGCTCCTGCAATCACAATTCGCAATTCATCACCCCGTTGAACGGGCTCACTCTCATCCCACCGTGAATGTTCCGCTAGGCATCGAAGGGCCAGATATGGTTTGCCAGTGAACATTTCTAGCGATGGCTGTAGGATCCCATTGTCCCGACAGGGACTGATAGTATTCATTGATGTACGAACCCGTAGGAGGGCTAGCGACCTCGATGTAGTTCGTAAAGGCCGTTGGAGTGTGAAGTAGCCACTTGGAATTGACAACGTCAACACTTCCTAGCACGAAGCAAGTTTCCATCGTNACCTGTTGNGATTCACACCATTCATCACTGTAAGGTATCATGATATTGGCCCAAGCGTGNGACTCCCANACCTCGTAGGTAACTCCAGTNANGGCTCCAAACTCATACCANGTNGGAACTTNCTTTGTCCTCATTATNCTCATGAATGCATTAGACTGCTCGTCACAATCNCCCAANCCTTCTTGNATACACAATGGTCCNTTTCGAGAGCCATCNACNGGTGCATTNGAATCNTACGGTAGATTTTCTCGCATCCAATCGAATGTCGCCTTTGCAAAGGCAAAGACATTGTNCTGCTTATCTGCGGGCAANGTNCTGGTTATCGTGTTAGCNGTAGACTTGATGTANGTAGNATCAGAACCATCGATAGCCCAAGTACCATACTTNTGNGCNCCCATNCCAGTTCGCTCATTCCANTTCTCATATTTTCCGTATGAATTATGCCAAACACCAAATCCTCGNTCNACTATATCNTCAAAACCACCGCTGGTGTCCTCTGAGATTGCAAAAGATTTGCCAACGACCTTTCCNGGTATGTCTCCTGTAGACCACCAAGTGAATGAACGGCCCCACAAATCATANTCAATNCGCAGTACTTTNGTCTCACCTGGCTGCAGCGANGACTCCCACTTCAGACATGGACCGAATGTACAAGTTCCNGCATTGTAATCCCAATACAACAAATCACCATCGANGTTTAGGGCNTTTGCTTCNAGTCTAGANGTACAAGAATCACAGAGGATATCAACNCTCTGACCANTCAAATGNACNGTCATNGAACGNACATCCTGCANCAANGTTGAACTCATTGGATCNGCACCTGANGANGANTCATACTGNAAGTGATAATCCATNGTATTGGTACTGGTCCTTTGGGGCGGTAAAGANACATGTTGAGTAAACGTNGCCGCAAAGGCTGCNCCTGGAGCATTTGANANCTCNATCTGTTGCTGCAGAGTGTACTCTACTTCTATCGGATATTCAAAGGAACGGAATAACTTCTGCATAATCTCGTCCTGCAACTCATGCCAGAATACCATGAGATGTTCCTGTGCCGGAGTGAACATGAATACGCAGGCTACGGCGATGACCANAACNACGTTCTTCTTCTTGCCCTTACGCCTACGCCTCATCTTNGCNTGAGANCGGCGCATNTTTGGAGCCAATCCATCTCTTGCACCNCTNGTTGCCCCGCGCATGAACTCTCCNCGAGACCTCTGNACCATTCCAGANGAACCGGTNGTGACTCTNCCACAAGAGTAACAGATAACATCCGTTGGAAGAGTGCTGGCCATGCAATATGGACATCTACCCATGTGTTTGTCCCAGACGCGGACAACCATAACGCTTGCGCGGGCCTCCCCGCATGCATGATTATTCATGCACTCAAAGAAATATCCAACAAGAGGGATGCAATACAACTAGTAAGTAAATACTTATTCNGACTCGCCCACTGAAGCTTCCCGCCAACGCCGCTTTCTCTGTTCAACGACGTTCTCGCGACGTGAAGATTGGGCAACAACCCTTCGATACCGCCTCTGGGCTTCTGGCGTCAATGAATCCATCAACCATTTCTTGTCAGCCCTACCTCTTCCGATCAACAATGGTGGAATCAAGAATACCCACCATATTGGTGCGAGTAATGCTGCTACCAAGAACATAGTTCCAAAAAATCTCCAGAAAGTTGCCCAAAATAGGGCCAACCATCTCTCTCCACGTTGACCTCTAGAGCCCTGTCCCGAACTTATGACTGCCTCCATTTGTGGCATGAATACTACTAGAATCGCAATGCTGACTCCAACAGTCCATGTCAAACCATGGATCCGTAATAACTCAAAACCAAGGCGTACTGCAACCATTGAGCCCATTGCTAGACCTAAGGCCCAACCACTAGTAGGAGCGGATTTGTTGAGGCGCACACTACGGCGNGTCAATAAGAACATGACAACCAAAGAAGTAAGGTTGGCAACGATTAACGAGACCAACAAACCTGGCCATGTCCCCGTTCCACCTCCACCTTCTGCTGCAAGAACATAAGATGGTAAGAAGATCAATTCGTCAATCGCCAAAGCCAAGAATGACCCCAGAATCAAACCGTATAGAATCATCCTAACTGCTGGTTGAATGTCATAAAACCCGTGCAATCTACGCATCCCACCCTGCCAACCGAGACCCATGCCCAAGAGGCCGAAAAACAGCATCAGGTTGACTTGCGTTAGTTCGTTCACGTGCCTGCGGTTAGCATCTACCTCAAAAGGCAAACCCGCAGAATGACTTGGTCAGATTGAAATGTAATGCCTTGAAGCCAAGACCATGGGCCGGCTATGGTTGTTCGGAGGAAAAGGTGGAGTTGGTAAGACAACCTCGTCTGCAGCAACTGCTCTTTGGTTAGCAAGGGCGGGTTTTCGCACATTGGTAGTATCCAGTGATCCTGCTCACAGCACTAGCGACTCCTTGCGATATCCTTTGGGGCCAGAACCAACTCCGGTTGCAGATGAAGAAAATCTATGGGGCATGGAACTCGACCCTGAAAGAACCATAGAGCAAGTACTACCAAAATTTAGTGAGGCCATGTCAGGAAGCATGGGCAATTCTTTGACTGGAATGTTTACTGGCATAGATACTGATTCTATACAAGATGAGATGAGTCAAGTTGAAGCCTCACAATTGATGATTCCTGGACTCGATGAAGCCTTAGCATTTGACCAATTGCTGAGGTATGTCGAAGATCCTCGTTTCGATGTCATCATCTTTGATACCGCACCTACAGGGCATACCTTGAGGTTCCTATCTCTACCAGAAGTCCTAGATTCATGGATGGATAGAATTCTGCGATATTACAGAATGACTGGAGGGTTGCGCATGATGTTATTCGGNGGGAAGAAGCAAGATGCCATGCGCGAAGAGTTGGAGAAATTTCAACGNAGAGTNTCNCATGTCAGGAGNGTNTTGACAGACCCCGAACTGGCAAATTTCACTCTAGTATGTATNCCNGAACAGATGGCGGTAGCTGAGACAACAAGGGCTGCTGAAGCATTGGACGAATATGGCATTACAGTAAATGGGATAATCGTCAATAGAGTAACTCCGGACTTTGACCNNCCTTTTATCCAATCTAGGAGAGNNACTGAGCAAAGTTATCTTGAAGATTTGAGGNAATTATTTGGTGGTCTTCCCGTAGCAGAGATCCCTCTTTCTGAATCCGATGTACATGGCCTAGATTCCTTGCATNCACTTGCTNTAGGATTACATGGAGATGAACCTAAACTNCCTGANGACATGGAACCAATCTCAGTATCTAAAGGGATTCCAATCAATCTGCGAAGAGGTTTGAACATTAGAAAAGATGCGGAGGGGTTGTTGGTTGAGATGTATCTGCCAGCCGCAAATAAGGAAGATTTGAATCTACGTTCCGAAGGAAATGATCTATACATTGGAGTAAATGGTAGAGAAGCAAGAATAGAGGTCGGACACAAGGTCAANGTAAAGGATGCTGAAGCACGATTTGAGGATGATATTCTAAGATTAACTGTCAAAGATGAATCGTTGGATTGAAACGATACTAGGGGGTCGAAGGGATATGGCACTGGAGGGTCTGGCAAATGGCATCTTCAAAGCCATTGGTCGACTAAAGGGAAGAAGGCGCCTTGATGAGGAAGAACTCAAGGACATGTTACGTAGCCTCCGAAGAGCCCTGCAAGAGGCGGATTTTAACGTCAGACAGACCAAGGAAATTACCGACCGATTGGAAGAGCGAATTCGCAATGAGGAGCCGCGTCCAGGAATTACACTACAGACTCACGCGATGAACATTCTCTATACCGAACTCGTCAGGATGCTCGGCCCAGCCCGAGAGATTAGACCACATGGTGCAACAATCATGATGGTTGGCCTATACGGACAAGGAAAAACCACAACCACTGCAAAACTAGCAGAGTGGTATAGACGTAGGCATTCTCTCAAGGTTGCAGTAATTGAGGCAGACGTACATAGACCAGGTGCNTATGCCCAATTGAAACAACTCCTGGAAGATAGTTCTGTAGAGGTATATGGAGAGCCTGATGAAAAAGATGCGAGTGCTATNGTTCGCAGAGGTCTAGCCAAGCATGCTACTGCTGATGTCGTAATTGTAGATACAGCCGGCAGGCACCGTTTGGATGAAGAACTGGTAGAAGAACTCAAGCAGATGTCGGATTTGATGAATGCTAGCGAGAGATTTCTGGTAATCGANGCACAGGTAGGGCAAGCNGCTGGCCCGGTTGCGGCATCATTCAACGAATTAGTAGATGTCAACGGGGTCATTGTAAGCAAATTGGACGGAACTGCGAGAGGTGGCGGCGCACTCTCAGCAGTTGCTGCTACCGGTGCACCAATCGTTTACGTTGGAACCGGTGAGAAAGTCGCTGATATCGAGAAATTCGAATCAGACCGCTTCATCTCTAGACTTCTCGGAATGGGAGACATCCAAGGTCTAATCGATCTTGCTCCTGAAGACCTTGACGAAGAAGAGGCTATGCGNCTGACTGAACGCATGATGAGTGGTCGCTTCACTTTGAACGATATGTACAAACAAATGGAAATGATGTCCAAGGTTGGTACTGTTGATCGCTTGCTATCTTTCCTGCCTGCAAACATGTTTGGCGNGATGGGAGCAATGGGNAAGGCCCAGAAAGAAGGGATGCAGAAGAATCTTGAGAAATATAGAGTAATCATGGACAGCATGACCAATCACGAGAAGGACGATCCCCTTTGTCTCAAGGCAGAGCGAATCAGACGCGTGGCACACGGCGCTGGAGTGAAAGAAAAAGAAGTCAGAGAATTGATTGCACAGTGGAATCGTTCAAAGAAAATGATGAAGGGCATGTCAGGCAATAGAAAATTGTCCAAACAAATGCGACAGATGATGAAATCTGGNGATTTCGATGACATGCAGAATATGGGGATGTAGATGCAAAGACGCTTCGCNATAATCGGTCACAGAGCCACATCAAATGGCAAGTTGAATCTCAATGACCTTGCAGGTTCTTGTGGACGNATGGATGTGCTCATCAGAGCGGTAAACAGCGCTCTATTCCTTTCTCACGGACTCAGAGAAAATTGCCAAATAATATTGCACTTGATGGGTGGACCCGGACCCTCTCGTAGAATTTGGTTTGACTCGAACAGGCTCAAGGGCTTACATGTTGAGGAACGCGCGATTGCGGGGAGAATTTCTTCCATTCTGCAAGAGCCAGTCCCTGCAATCGGACAGATANTCGAATNCAGCCCAGGGCTATGGTATTCAGGAGGAGACATATCCAATACNCTATCAGAATGGTTGCGTGAAGAGGTTTGNATCATTTTACTCGACGCTGAAGGTTCCGAATTGGATAACNGGTATGATGAAGAGCGAATTGGATTCATTTTGAGTGATGACCAAACATTCAGCCAAGAAGAAGAGGAATTATTTGCCGAGTTCCAAAGAAGATCTGTTGGCAAATTATGGTTACAGGGTCACTCTGCGATTACAGTAGTACACCATATTCTNGATCAATCTTGAAACCAAGTTGGCCAGCCATCATCGGCTTGCATATGCTCCTCAAAAACTGTATCAGGTGGAAAATCTGGGTGCTGCGAAGGATGTGCAGATAGGAGACTTATCGATGCCTCTCCACGAACGATTGCATCTACATCTCCAGTTTCAGATTCGCCATTCACTATCGCGCTTGCACCGATTTCGATATGATTACCTGTAAGGGTCAAAGCACCGAAATAATACCGTCNTCCTAAGGTAGTGCAAGTGAAATCTCCCGTCCATTCTGGTGGTATGTTCACATTGAGGAATGACTGCCCACTNAGGAANGATTGCAAGGCATTATCTTCCAGACTCGCGTCTATATCNCGTGGCCAATTAACCGGTTCTTCGGGAATAATTTCAAGCACCTNCTGCAACAATTTCTCACTAGCATTCAATGCCTTTGGCATATGAGATTCATCAAATGTAGTTAGAGAAATTGCAACCGCCGGAATCCCATATAGAGCAGCCTCTCTTGCCGCTGCAATAGTTCCACTATGCCAAACATCAACGGACATATTTGANCCTACATTTACCCCACTTACCAACAACTTAGGTTTACTATCGATGCCTAATTTTTCTAGGATTCCATCNCCGATTGCTATTGCACAATCAGAAGGCGTTCCTGCTAATGAAAACACCCTGAGCCCTTCCTTTTCCAGCGCAACATGGTTCTTNAGTTCCAAGGGCTTTCTCANAGTCAAAGACATTCCACAAGCACTGCGGTTCTCACTCGGAGCGAAGATAACTACTTCCATTCCCATGTCAAGAAGAATTTGCGCCAGAGTATGCAGTGCTGGAGCGGCTATTCCATCATCATTACAAAGTACCACACATGAACTCATTCCTCTTCATCCCCCTTAGCTAATTCCAAAGTCACCAACAACGTTCCAGCAATCATCAATGGCCCCCCTAACCAAGTCCACATTCCCGGTATACTATCAAGCCCCAATATCCAACCTATCAATGAGCCTATTAGTGGTTCCATGACAAGTGTCACTGAAACCACAAGCGGAGGTAACCAACGTAAAACTGCATTGATTCCAGTNTGACCNAATAGACCGGGCCCAAGNGCAAGATATGCAATATATGGTAACCAAATCAACATCGACCAACCCAAGAGGCCAGTACTCACCATTCCTAGAGGNGCGCCCTCAATAATCATCGCTGAAATCGAAAGACCGATGGCGGCGATCAATGTTACTGGAAAAGCATAGAGGAACAAAGGCATCCACTCCCTCAAGGTCCTACCTGCCGCGAGATAACCCACAATAGCAACTGCTCCTAAGAATGCTAACATGTCGCCAAGAACAGAAACACCTTCCTCACTCCCTGCTCCCATTATCGCCAATGCTGCACCAGTAAAACCGAGAAGTGCTCCAATGATTTCTTTGCNAGATGCAGGCCGGCCAAGAAGCCACAATCCCACAATGATGACCAAGGGGTGTGCGGTGACGAATAGAAGACTATGAGTTAGCGTAGTCTCTTCTAAAGACCATAGCCAAGAACCAAAATGAATTGTAAGGCATANTCCCGAAGCTAGAATTATCAATGAAGAATTCTTACTAATACAGCGCTGACGTATCTCCTGTTCACTAGAACGCCATTGTAAAACAAAACCCGGTAACAATACAACTGCTGTAGCCTGTAACCTCCAGCCTGCCTTGAGCAATGGACCTGGNCCTTCCATCATCTCAAAGACGGCGCCTGCACTACTGACAGCAAGTAACGCAGTTCCTAGAATCAACCATGCCCGTAAAGGCACTGAANAGTTGGACATCCAGACACCTCANGCAGACAACTTTGCGTCTTCCACATCATTACCGCCGATNATTCCAGCNCGCTTGAATAATACGTAGATTACCCAAGCCATCAAGACGTTAAGTAACAAGAATCCAAACAAACGAATATATTGCCAAGAACTGCCAATAATTGACCCACACTCGCCTGCACCTGAATCNACGTACATANCACATCCCGGCGCATCGTAATTTGAGAACCATCTNTCGACATAAGAAGGAGTTCCAGCATCGACCATGACTCCTAACTCATTGAAGGATGGCGGAGCATATCCAATCGTATCGATAAATGCGAATACCGAAGCTTCAGTTCCAAAGAANGCTTCACCAGTAAGCATACCAGCAGCAATCATGAAAGTACCTAACAGGATAAGAGCCCGTCGTTTCTCGGCCATAACCGGACCTTCAGCCTNTCTGATCTTCTCCACTTTCGGATTCAGGCGCTTGGCCTCCCAATAATCCCTAGCTCCTCCACCGATTAGCATCGGGAAAGTATGNGGCACAGTAAGATACATTCCAAGACCGAATGAAGTTCCCATTCCTGTAGACCATTCAACGAAGACTCCGAGCAGGAATCCTAGACCAAGTAGAATCAAATCTCCTTGCCCCTCAGAAAGTAGGACCGAGAATGTAGCAAAAGCATTGGCTTGTGGGGCNGCAAGGTCAATGGTTCCATCTGCAAGCATCTTGGAAAGGAATATCGCAACCCCTGCTCCAAGAATGCAACCTGGTACGACACCGATTATGTTTCCCTTGGAGATATGATAAGGTCGATTTCCAATATACAGGCTGTTCTTGTAATCAGCAACTACTGTTCCAGACATTGAGATTGCTGATCCGAAAACAGTAGTTCCGACCAAGCCCAAAAGAATGGCCTCTTCTCCAGAAAGTCCCAACTGGGTATCAAACGTCAAGAACAATCCCATCAACATCAGCAGTACGATGAACGAAGTTCCACTGACTGGTTCAATACCGGTCTCACCCATCACTCTGACCGCGATTGCTCCAAGCAAGAAAGTTGTAGACAGTAGAATGATTGCGAAAATTATTGCAGGAAGAACTCCAAAACCTCCAGCAACGAAAATTATGACCATCGCTATTGCGGTAATCAGCATAAGGATTGGAATATGTTTGAGNGGCCACTCATACCATCCTTTTCCGGGCATATATTCCTGACCTGCATCGCCGCGGAACGCATCNGCGATGTCCTTGCCTATGGTTGCAAAGGTCTTCCACATCTTAATCAAACCAAACAAACCTCCACCAACAATTGAACCAATAGCAATCATTCGGATAACGTTCTTCCATGCAATCAACGATAACGCGCTCTCACCAGATGCTGCAGCATAGTCTAGAATCGGAACGGTCTCCTGCAGACCAGCATCGTAAATGGGATANTTGAAAATGATGACTAGTGGAACCAGATAGAGCCAGCCAACAATAGTACCTAGATTGACCAACAAGGCGACTCTCAGTCGCATGAACCAACCTATGGCAAGCATAGAAGGAGTAAGGTAAACTCCTACCCAAGTATAGGCGAAAGGGTTCCAAACAGTNTCAGGTTCACTGCAACCCTCCGGAAATCTTGCNGTCCATTCTGCATCTGTTGGAGAGATACCGTCGCAAGTATATGGGTAAGTAGTGACATGCTTTGACTGTCCCACTTGANNACCGGTCTCATANACTCCTGCTGGCTGATGTAATACACTGCTTGAGTAAATATTCGCTAGACCATATCCATTGATTGTCATAGTTTCAGCCAACCAATCCATCAAAGCAACTCTTCGTCCTTCAATCCAAATTAGTGGATATTCAATGATGAAAAGAGCACCCATGGTTAGAACTGTCCAAACCCCAACCTTTCGTAAGGCGTCTTGGGCTTGTTCTACAGCCCCAACATTGACATCACTGGCAATATCCAACATCTTGAGATAAGCCTCGAATCCAGGTAGAGGNAGAGGATCTTCAACCAACCAGACTCTCCGGAAGATGATGAAATACATTACACCAAGGAAACCGGCAAACATGCTTGCGATAATTCCAATGAATGCCAACTGCCAAACATCGGGAGAAGATATCAACGGTTGACCACCGACTAGATAATTCGCTGCCGGGCCAGTTTGTGCCAATAGAAAAATTGCGGGAAAGGTGAAGATGAAACCAGTCGATGCATGAGTCGCNCCCGTGGTTGCTGAAGTTGCAATATTAACTTCTGAAGGAGACCATCTAAGTGCCATTCCGAGTAGATATGCAATATACCAAGCAGCTGAAATCGCTAGTCCTAGTTTCAGACCAATATATGCTGTAACTCCAGAAAATACAGCGCCTATAGCGACGCCAATCATTACTCGACTTGTGCTCCAATGGCTTATCTCAAANGTCTCTTCGAGGTTCTTCTCCTCAAGATATTGTTCTAGCACACCGGTGTTGATATTGTTGTACATGTTGTCGTCGAGCCATGTCAACTCGCCCTTCTCGATGGCTTTCAGACCTTGTGAGGTTACCGGTTGTCNGTATGCACTTCTCTNGACTCCCATCAAATCACTCCGCGCTGCCGGCAATCCTGTCGAAGAAGAACCACTTCAATACAATATCTATTCTTGCGCCCCTATGGGGCGCAACAAATAATGATCAATGATCTCGNATAATCTTGTATCTTCCCAAGGCTTCCATCCACATAATTTCGCCTCCAGGTTCGATGTTCAATCCATCATCTAATGGCAAGACCATCATCTCGTATGTTTTAGCGTCCATAGCGTGAACTTCCTTNCCCTCTATATGNGTGACCGTTGCACTACCTTTCTCAATCATCGGGACATTGATTGAATCGGTGACACTACCAACGTGACTGATTTTCTGTCCAGTAAATAGATTGGTACATTCGATTCGAGCCTTCGCACTTCCGTGCTTTCCAGGCTTAGACTTGGAAATACTGAGAATCTTGTAAGCCTGGTCGTCTACACAAAGATATCTTCCAACCTTCAANGTTCGAATCTCTACTCTAGTTGTTCCGGGCATGGCGCCTGCTGGGATATGTGGCTTATGAGAGTTGGCTAAACATCACTCCNTCCAAGGCCTCCATCTACCGACACCTTGGTCGCGGCACCAATGTAATGGAAAGTGGTTTAGACTGGTTCTATCTCAACGTAGCAGGGCCGTCATGTTAATTGAGAAGCATGCAACCATCTCGAGTGAATTTACTCCTGATGCATTCTACCCTGTTGTACTAGGTTTCGCCCTTGCTACAATCATCTGGCACTTTTGGGTGCCGCGCTCTCTAAGACGCATTCAGATCGCCTTCAACACCGGAGGTGATGATTACGAAGTGCATCGGATCTCTGAAACTGTTTCCGAAGCCCGGGACCTACTAGGCATCAAGGGTGCAGGATGGGGAGTTCTACTCTATTTGATGGCAATTACTGGCGTNATGATTCTTACCATGGAGATTCTGATTAAACCATTCAATCACAGCATCTATGTATTCCAGATCGTATTCTTCATGATTGGCATCCCAATCTTAATCTCTCCTATCTCTTCAATAGCAGCGCAAATATCGCCAAAGGTTGGACATAAACGCAAGGAGATTGAAAAGGCTGAGAAGCGCAAATTGCTNCGNTTTTTTGTAGGTGGAATTGTACTTTCTATATCTGTTTGGCTTGTTAATTTACTACTTCAAGAATCAAATGCTCCATTTGAGCAAATCGCCGCATTTACACTATTGATTATGCTTCTACCATCGATTGTAGCCTATGGNAGAATATTGGGTTCGTGTTGGAATGTTCTGTTGCACTCCAAGTATCATCGCGCTGCAGGGCGCGTATCTATCCTATACCCTGATGCGCCAGGATTCTGGGCACGTGTAATGGCGATGATTATCTTCATCAATGCATTACTGATGCCATTAACGGCCCTCAATGGAATGGTTTCATGGGTTATTCAATTCAGCGATTTATCAGAACTATTCGTCCANTCTGACAGAGTTCTAGAAATGGATGGATACCAAGCTAAATCACTATTGGGTGAAGGGGGGATTATCGGGTACTACTTCGTCGAAGTATCTTGGTATATCAACGATTACACGATCAGAAATTTAGCCACAGCATTGGTAATCATTTTCTTGTTATTAAACGTCACAATCGTTGGAATTGCCTTCGTCTATGAAGTTGCACGATTGATGTTCCTTGGAGCCTCTCATATCAGCGGTAGTGGTGGAATAGTTTTCGCGGACCCAAGAACTCTAAGGTCGGAAAANAGTCAGCAAGCACGGATTTTGCAATTCTGTTTCATGGGATTNGCAGGATACACTGTTCTGCTACTATTGGTCTCACTCTTCCATCGATTCCCTCAATTCCTCCCAGATACTTCAGGTTGTNCGNANTGGGTANNGAATGTGGATGCAATAGATGCTGGTTTCTGNCCAATATTTGAGCCGGATGTACTTGAGCAGTTGCTATTCACTCTCGCTGTATCTGGTCAAGCAGTTTTCTTCGTTGTATGGTTGATGTCGATTAGACGCGCNGGTCGACTGCGTAGAATTAGATTTGATTTGAATAGCAGTGATCTAAAGGAAGCCTCGCGCAAGATGGTANCTGGGGATGTATCAATCGGTCAAAGAATTAAGCGTAGTCTGAAGAAGGAATTACACGAAATCGTCGCTTCCGACAAATTACATCAAATGTCTGAAGTTGTCAAGATGCTTGAAAGAACAAACGACCGTAGAGACAGATTGTTTAGGGCCAAGGCAAAGATGTTACATGCAGTATCTGTTGGACGCTGGCGCAATGCAGAGGAACGGGCAACCAGCGTATTAGCACAAAACAAAGGAGAGGACGACCTTGCACGCAAAGTACTCGCTATGTCAGCNATTGCTCAGCGCGATTTACAAGAAGCTGCTACTGCTATAGAAACGTTAGATTCTGATGATATTGAGGTTNCACTNATGCTTTGGGTCATCGACTTAATGCGCACTAGGTCNGAGGGTGTCGANAACCTCGATAGAGTTGCACGCACACCTGCAGGACGTAGAATCATCGACCTGATGGAGAGGTATTCAACTTGGTTCCCATGGGGNACGGATGTAAAATGGGAAGATACTCAAATTGAAAGATTGGGCGTTATCAGCGACATAGGTTTGCTGCGTCTACACGGCCAGTATAGTATGGCTTTGGAAATTGTCGAGAATCTACAGGCTGGTTTGCATGAAAAGCACACCTGGGTCCGATTAGATGTTGCACATTCCTTGGTTCTACTAGATCTTGGCAGAACTGCTGATGCCATGGAATTGTATGTGCGTTTGATGAAAGCCCATTCTCAACACCCTTGTGTTGCTGGACTGAATGAAGTTCTGCGATCNCATGGACTAATCAAGAGCAAACTGAACCACAAGAGGGANGAATGGATTCCAGAAGTTGTCGTTGCTGCAAATGACCCTTCGCTAATCGAGTGGGGCAAGATGATTGATGACATGCCCACCAATGCTGTCGCTGCTCTTCGTCAAGGCCGAAGAGGAACAGATGAGGCCATGGTAGCAAATGCTTGGATAACATGTGGAGTTGCAGCATCTAGAGGAGTGCACCCCAGCCGTAAGTCTCCTTTCACCCAAGGTTTCGGAATTCTATTCCTCGGAATAATCACCTCTGCACTCGCAGCAGTTCAGTTACCACTATTGGGCCTAGGTGTATTGATTATCACGGTTCTGCTTTGGGATCAACACATGCAAATGAATCGAAATGTAAGACTTCGCAATATGCCAGCACTAAGGAAACTAAGTCGTAGATTACGCAGACGTAGGGCGATGGTCAGAGCTGATGATTTACCACCAGGGACCCATCTGTTACTCAAAGGATTCATTCTTCCTCTCAATGGAATACCAGTAGATGTTGGTTTCCCCGCATGGATCAGTCCCAAGCGAAAAATGCAGGAAGGTGTGGTTCCTCGTTTGAACAAACTCAAAGGGCACATGGGCAACTTCAAACAGTCACTGCGCAATATTGGCGTAAGAATCCAGCAATTGCGACCATCCATCCTTAGCAATACTAGAAACACTCCATTCGTTCGTAAGAGGGGGTCATTCGGTGATGCTTCCATCATCAAGCGTAGAGTGCAAAGAGCAGAGGTTTTGACTGCTGGCACTGGAGGACCGCCAAAACTCGACTATGGGAATCAATTGCGTTCAGCCACTCAAGCAAAACCGAATACCCAGAATTTGTTGCAGTTCGTCTCTAAGGAAGAGAAGCGGACTATTCGCAAAATGTCGAGAAAATATGACCGGCCAAAACGCAAAGGTGGCTATCGACTGTAGTCGTAAAAACCACTTCCAGACTTGCGTCCCAGCTTTCCTTGTTCCACCATCTCAATCAACAGTGGAGCGGGGGCATACTTGTCATCAGCAAGTCCTTCATGGAGTACGTTCATGATATGCAGCACAGTATCAAGACCAATCAAATCTGAAAGAGCAAGTGGGCCAATTGGATGATTCATTCCAAGTTTCATAATCCCATCAATCGCTTCGGGTTCAGCAACACCTTCCTGCAGAGTTAATATCGCTTCATTGAGCATTGGACAAAGAATTCTGTTTGATACGAAACCTGGTGAATCGTTACAAGAAAGGGCGGTCTTACCCATCTTCTCTGCAGCATTTACAACTGCGTCGTTCACCTCATCACTGGTTTCACTACCATTTATCACTTCGACCAATTTCATCAAAGGAACTGGATTCATGAAATGCATACCAATGACCTTGTCGGGACGATTAGTTGCAGCCGCTATCGAATCAATGCTGATACTCGAAGTATTAGATGCTAGAATGGTCTCCGGTTTACAGATAGAATCCATCTCCTTGAATGTTGAATACTTGAGTTCTGGAATTTCGGGAATCGCTTCGATAAGCAGATCATGATTTGCAGCCATTTGCCGATCTGTCGAGATACTTATTCGAGCCAATGCGGATTGCGCATCATCTGCACTCATCCTATCCTTGGCCACCAACCTATCTAGAGATAATTTGATGGTATTGATTCCATTTTCGACATATTGTTGTTCAATATCAATCATCAATACTTCATATCCAGCGCAGGCTGCAACCTGAGTTATTCCATTACCCATCTGTCCTGCACCGAGCACAGCAATCCGTTCTATGGCCATGTTGTGGCGGTGGAGAACGCCTCCTTCATCCTTGCCATAGACTCCATGACTGGTCTTGTTCCTGTTGCCAATGTTCTCCTTCTAAAGTTCTGTACCACACAGTGCCATTAGAATCTGCAGGCAAATATTCTCCGCCAGCAGGCAACTCTTCCCAAGTTTGAACCCAAGTTACCGTATCGAAATTCTCGGCAACCGGCTCTTCTTCATGCACAAACTCTGGTTCTTTTGTGGGGCTTTTCCTAGTAGGAGGAGGCTTTCTCAAGAGCACTACTACAGCACCAACTAATCCTAGAACTACAACTCCACCTAGAGCTGCTAATCCGTACATCAAAGTCATTCCAGAATCACTGGAAGTGTCATCAGATAGGCTATCCGATTCCTCATCTTGAACTAAATCATCAGGTGGACAACCATCAGATTGTGCATATTCATAAGCCTGTAAAGGACATTTGTCAGGCTTACTAGCAGAGAGGACGAAGGTTCCTGGCCAACTAGAATTCCTGCTTTCATTCCATTCTGGATTTCCCCAATTATCTCCATAACCATCTCCATCCGAATCAGACCATTGAGTTGGATCTGAACTGCGCCAATCAGCGCCCTGTGAAATAGACCACATGGAATCTGGGTCGCTGTAACCATCTCCATCATTATCTATACAACCGCGTCTATCCTTCGTGCTGATTCCAGCAGTTTCTGGACAGTCATCGCCGTCCGGAGCCAAATGGTTGTCACCAAAGCCGTCCTCATCATCATCACTACTCTGATTTGCATCAAGGGGTGCCCAATCAAGGTCATCAGATACTCCATCCCCATCGCTGTCCATCTCAGAAGGGGCACAGCCGTTTGCATCAACCTTGATGACTTCAAACGGAGGAGTATTAGGGCAATCATCCATAGCATCTGTTATTCCATCATAATCTGTATCTCGCTCACTTGGACCACAGCCTTCGTGATTTATCAGATCCTTCTCTTCTGCTAAAGTATCAGGGCACTGATCAGCCGATGCACCAACTGGATTGTCACCCTTTCCATCTCCATCTCGATCCCACCATTGAGTAGATTCCTGAGGTAAATCATCTATGCTGTCAGCATAACCATCACCATCACTATCTATACAGCCATAAGTCTCATTCTTGATTGAGGTTCCAGGCACATCTGGGCAGTTATCACCATTGGTGCCATTGACCTCATCCCCGAAACCATCACCATCTCGATCCCACCATTGACTTGGGTCATCAATGAAAATATCTCCACTTTGGTTCACTCTCGCATCTGATTCTCCCTGCCAGTAGTAATTGTCTCCATGACCATCAGAATCGCTATCTTTCCATTGCAAAGAATCGCTTGGGAAGGCATCAGAGCCATTCTCAATACCCCATTCTCCTGATTCATCAGCATTAGACCATCCATCTCCATCCTCATCTATACAGCCGAATCTATCCTCTGTAGAATTGCCGGCCAAATCAGGACAGCCATCCGCTTGATTGCCCAATGGATTATCACCAAAGCCGTCTGAGTCTGAATCTCTCCATTGGCTTGAATCCTGAGTAAAGGAATCATCGACATCTGCGTACCCATCACCATCTTGATCAGGACAGCCTACATAGGGAGATTGCGTTGCATTGCCGAAAGATAAATCACAATCATCCAAAGCATTGTTTATTCCATCTGAATCATCATCTAGTTGAACTTCTGCACAGCCATTTTCATCAACGATACTGCCCGAGGGGGTATTTTCACATTGGTCATCCCCATCCCAAACTCCATCACCATCATCATCTGGTAACATCCAAGTCTTGTCATGTCCCATAATTCCCCAAGACCTTACCTGTTCAAGTACGCTCAGCCTGACGAATTCATGGTTTTCCCAAAATATGATGCCATTGGTATCCAATGACCATTCGATGAATGAACGCTTATCCTCTAGATCATTACTGTTGACCAAATAGGTGTAATCACTCTGCACAGGCCACAGGCCATCGCGTGAATTATTGTAGGTTGCTTGGACTGCAACATCTCCTGCAGCCAAAGCATCGACAACTCCATGCGTAAGATTGTCAACTAAAGGAACTAAGGAAATCCCTGCAGGGTTGTTAGTAGCATACATCAGATCGACCATGCCAAGTAAAGAATCACCTGCAGGGCCATTCAGTCCATCAAGGACTTCTGAAGGAAATTCAACCTGAAATCTAGCTCTATCATTAGAATGTGAATACAATGAATCCTTCTGTTGGCAACCGCTGCAAAACAATTCTTTCTTCAGAATTGCAGAATCTGTCTTATTCTCCCACTCGTGAACGAATACTATCTCATCTTCTGGACAAGTGCTTGAGATATCAGACCACTCCTTGACATTATCATTATCATCGTTTGGAGCAACCGAGGCAATATCCAATCCTGGTAACTCACCGATACCAGAAACCAGGGCATTATCACTTGAACCGGATAAAAACCAACGTAATTGACCAGTTGTCAAACCACCTAATGAAGCCAAGCATGTATCTATCAATCCCGACTGTTTAACTGCAAAAACCATCGGAACTCTGCCGATTGGAACTTCAAGTAAATTATCCGAACTGGTCAAACAATCCAACTCTCCAGTTTTACTATAGTTGGCACCTTTGGAAACATAAGACGTAGACACGCCTTCTACAGATGCATGTAGAATACCATTGTTAGAGCATAAACCAATTGTGGCAAAATCACTAGTCATAATTTGCGTACCAATCAGTTTCCCATGATTAGGCTGCCATTCCTGACGCCAATCATCTTCAAGGCCAGGCGTCATTTCACCTCCTGAAATCTGTAAATATCCTTGATCCACAACATGAGTTACTATCCTTCCACGGTGCTGACCAAATGCTATGGCATACTCCGAAGGAGACCACTCGACTGCGCGCAAGCCTCGATTATTGTTGCTGCTACCAAATGAACCAAAACTACTGGAAAGTTCCCAGTTCTCTGTGTTGTAAATTAATGTAGAATAACTCTGCCTTGCTACGATGAAATGCGAACCCTTTGGATGAAATGAAATGCCATAAACATCCGATCCAACCAATATTGAATCGTGCAGAGACTGATTCGAAACATTATAGATATTAACCATGTTATCAAATCCTCCAGTTAGTACCCAACGACCATCAGGGCTGAATTCTAGACCCAAGGCATAACTGCCAGTATGATTGCTGAATTCCATATATGACGAACCATTATCCGCCCAATAGACCTTGAATTCGCCTCCTCCGGATATTCCGGCTACAAGTCTGTCATCAGGACTAGTATCCAGGGCCCAAACATTGCCGGAAGAATAAGTGTAATTCATATCCATAATCCAGTTTTCATGCACTGAAAATCGGCGTATTTCATTCTCAGCTCCCGTATAGAGATGGGAGCCATTCGATGACCATGCGAGGCTTGGCACATCAGTATCAGGGTGCATCGAAGAAAGATTCTGAATAACCGTAGCAGTAAGAGAAGCCCAATTCATCTCCAAAACCAACATCCATCCGTAGCGATTCTCCCATTCATCTTCTTCATATCCACCTACTGCGAGATAAGACCCGTTAGGCGAGAATTTCAAAGCCCTGACATTTTCATCGATTGTATGCAGAACTGTAAGCAAGCCACCAACCCAATACAGATTCACATTGCCATCTCCTGCACCTGCAATGTACATGCCATCAGGAGACCAAGTAACCGCTCTAGAGTCTCCACCTGAATGATATAGCTCCCGAGATGAGTCATTCCATGCTGGATAATTTACTCCGATGAAATCGGGGTTCCCATCACCATCTTGATCAGGACAGCCTGTAAAATCGATAGTGCTGTTTCCAGCCGCGAATTCACAATCATCCAATACATCATCTATGCCGTCCCCATCCCCATCAGTAGCGGCAGACAATTGCAGTGCTGGAATACTAAATAGCAGCAATAATACAAGAAATACCGACTTTGCCGATACCGTAAATCTTGGCTTGGAGAGATGTTTCACGTTTATGGGCCGACTCTCAAGGACTTATGTATGACGCTTCATTGCTTATGTGAATCAATCAAATTCTTCTAATTCATCAAGGATTGAAGAATATTGAGATTCTTCCTTCAATAATTCCTTGGAAGCCTGNAGTAAACTAGAGCTTTGAGCAGGCGCGAGAGGCATTGTGGTAGATGTTNCTCGAGGAACAATAACCTCATTTTGTGCTTGAAGTTGCTTGGTTTCTGCAAATAACTCAGGTTCCATTGGAACAGAATCAACAGCCTCNTCCTCTCNTCTAGGCCTCAAAATNAATCCTACAATNATAACTAGAGCCAAGATTCCAATACTAATGTTCAGAGGTCCGCCTGCNGCCTCTAGAATCGATCCAAGCCCTTGTTCTTCAGGTTGCAANGATATCTCGACACTTACATTGCTCCAATGACCTGCAGAATCTCTNACAGANAGGGTTGCATTCCAAACTCCTTCCAAATTTCCGGACATTGCAATCTGTGAACGCATTTCTAGTTCTTGATAAGGCTCGGAAATCCTACCATCATGAANAATGGTCAAATTCCATTCCTCCACAGCATCCTCGCTCCAAATATCATGCATCAGATATAATTCCTCTAAATCGCCAATCCACTNNAAAATTACTTCTGGCGGAGTTGTATCGATGACTGTGCTAATCTCTTCAGACACAGAATTCTGCGCAGCATCGACTGCGAGGCAAGTGATATCTACAGCACGTGAATCAATATCTGTATCTCGCCAATCAGCCCAAGGCGTCAAACCTAGGCTGAATGTACCATCTTCATCACTTGTGGTTTGGGACCAAACACCCTCATTGAGAACATCACATCTAACACTTGCCAACGGTTCNGTAANTCCTTCTATAGTCAANAAAGGGAATCCNGGATTGATATCTTCCNTNACCAATGCAATACGTGATTCAGGACTGAGCAATTCCAGAGTCGGGNCCAATGTGTCGCGGTATACCGATAATTGCCATGTTTTCTCGATTCCCAATCCTTGAGCAGTTATCACAAATGAGTTTGAACCTTCATTTATTGGGATGCTGATATTNACCACTCCTCCAAGTCCTGTTCCTCGCAATGAAATGCCCTCTCCTTCAACTTGCCAAGTCTGACCTGATCCGAGATATAATTCTGCGATAACTTCGCTACTGTTCACCCACTCTTTATCCCAAGGTGCCGTCAATACAGGAGTATAAACCGAATCAGGTAAAATGATGGGAAGACAAGAAATTACTGCATTCCTGCCAGAATCAGTTGCCCTCAAACATATCTCATGCGCACCAGTATTTGCTAATTCAACANCCCAAGAGTTTCTTCCANCCAAGCCACTGGGTATAGTATTCCATCCAGTAGAATCAAGGTTGAGTTCCATACTTACTTCTTCAGAAAGACTCCAAGCGANTGGTACAACATGNTGAGTAAGACTGGCGTTTACCTCTGGTTCTAACCATTGCATAATGGGCATGATACTATCAACCTCGAACTCTAATTTGGCTTCGGCCCAGTTACCTGNTGCATCTCTTGCTACCATCGAGAACTCAAACGAACCTTGCTGAGTTGAGATTTCATGAGTCACCCATTGTAAGGAATCTGGGTTTACGATTTCTATCCCTGACAACCATAGTTCCGCACCCGGTTCTACCTTGAATTGGAACTCTACAATTGTAGTATTAACAACCAACAATGTTGCGTCACTCCGCATCAACAAATCTGGTGAAATTGTGTCTCTCACTACAACAATACTACTGTTGTCGACATTTCCGGCCCTGTCGCTAGCATTGATGNAAATCTGATTAGAACCCTCATAGACAAGTGGAATGCTCATATTATACCACCAAAGTTCCGCAACTTCGAAGNTTAAGTTCAATTCAGANACAGTTGATGCATCGATCAAAGAAACCTGAGGCACTATGCCATTGGCCTCAATGTCGAGGTATGCTTCTCCAACTATGGTAAGTTCCCATTCCGTTTGATTACTCAATGTAGTTGTTTGACCAATACCTTGTGAATCGAATTGCGGAAGGGTTGAATCATATGTTAGTATCAACTTACTTGAAGTTGAATANCCTGCATCATCACTCAAATTTATCCAGAAATGNTGCTCCATCTCAACTTCTGGCAGCGTGAAATTGAACCATGCCATCGATAGAATAGGGTTGCTTATTGATTCGACATAATCTCCTGTCAACACCTCTTTAGTACCGTCAGAATAAACGCCGGTCAATTCAAATGAATGGTTGGATAGATTCATCTGGTACATCGAATCAAAACTGATATTCTCAAGATAGAACCCTGCGCCTGAATCAGATAACATAGCACTCACATTGACTGCATTGTTGTGGTAACTACCAAATGNAGGCTCAAGGAAAACAACTTCACTCGGTAACTCAAGTAACTCGTATTCAAACTCAAGACGAAATTCTCCACCACCTTGTAACTCTACTATGATGTAGCCGATCCAAGTCCCTGCATAGTCAGGCCTAGTCAATGTGTAATTNACTTGCCAAGCCTTACTTGCTANTTTACCTCCTAATTTACTAGAGGCATTTGGCCATAAGTTGTTGACCTCGGAAGAATTGTATTCACTATGATTGGTCACTTGCAATTGCGTTCCTCCAGAACTCTTNACACTCAACCAGAATGTGCCATTGTTTCCATGCACGTAGTATCCGTGCACAACAATCCACCATTGCCCATCTGCAGGATCGAATACTATGGTCTCATCACTCGCAGCACTACCGGATGATTGCTNCAGCTCATCATCCCAATCCAATTGTCCATCGCCATCATCATCGCGATAAAGGAATAAATCGAGATCATCTCGGTATCCATTGCTATCGATTCTAACTTCTACTTCGTCAACTCCTGAAAGATTGATACTACGAATGTACGAAGAGGATGACTTGACACCTGGGTCATCTTGAGAAATACTCTCATTGGCCCAATACATTGGCTCACTCCANCCTGTTCCAGTTATCGAATCCACACTCAGATTAACTGTCGATGCAAAGACGGCGGTAGAATTGAAATCTCCAGAAGACCAATCNCTGACATTAGCCGAGATATTACCTGAAATCAAAGCAGCATATCCGATGGACACATTCACGGGGTTATCATTTGTCAAAACACCATGCATGGTGCTGTGTAATAGCAGAATCTTGTGCCCAGGAGTCGCACTTGCGGTCAAGATCTCACGGTCTGTACNGGTACTAGTCTGCCTCTTCCAAATCCCTGAGCCAGNATGTTCATTTTGAGAGCCAACTTCTATAGAAAGTCCCTTTGTACCATATGCATCTGGATCATCTAAGGAAAAAGGATGGGTTATTTCTGACAACCAGAATGCATCGATATCTGTGAATCCATTATCTGGCCAATCGACGTCAATGATGATTTTGCCACCACTCATATTTACCGGCCAATCAACTGCAAATGCCTTCCAATCTCCAGACTCCGCTCGCCAACCCCATCTCTGAGCCCCTTGCATCCATGTCTCTCGATACAANGTCTGATTCGATAAGTTATCATCGACATTTGGCGGAGTCCACGAAGTTGGTCCAGAACCTGCAACTGTGGTGATAACTGGCAAAAGCCAGTCCCTGCCATGCTCATCGGCAATCCTGATTCCAGATTGACGCAATCCTGGAACTGCATCGCTTGGCACATCTACAACTACAGTCAGATTTCTGACAGCACCAGCNGGTATTGTGCGCGAAGGTTGAGTAGTCAACCAACTATCCGAAACGGGTGAAAAGCCAGTTACATCTATACTGACGGGTAATGGATCAATATACCCTGTACGTACTTCTCTACGAGTAACTGCCAATAAAATCCCATCACAATCCTCTTCCCAAGGGTCTGAAACCNTGACTTCAGATTGAGGACCAGTATAGGCAAAAGACGTCATCAAGGAGACTTCAGACGNCTGCCACTCTCCATCTCCAACAAAAAAATCATCGTCAACATCATCCCAGTATTTGCCATCACCATTGCTGTCATTCCACCTATAGGCGTAGAGATAGACCGAATTTTCCGATTGCCTGTTCTGGTTACCGTCGAAACCCAGTGGATGCACTGTCGCTCTAGCCCTAATCAAGGTATCAGTGGGTGAAATTATTGTGTTATTTGCATCTCCATCTATCAGCAGAGGTATGACGTAATCAGGACGCGAAGACTGGTACCCATCCCAACCTAAACTAGTATTCGAAAGCCATGTGAAATTCTCATACGAAGTTGCTTGCCAAGTCTCGCTGCTGAAGTCCAGCACTTGAGTATCAGCAGTTGGATTATGCAATTGTATACGATGAACACTTCTCTCTCCTGGTAACATCCAATTCGCATTGCCTAACCTATGGTCTCCATCATTTTCTCCAGGCATCAAAGCAGNAGGAGATGTCCACCAAGTTTCATCAGCACCCTGAATAGTTTGAACTGCTCTATGAGCATCGAACCAACCTGCACCCTGAACCAATGGATCATGGGCAATATCTCTGGAGGTTGACATAACTAGGTCTCTAATTGTCTGTGAATCAGGATAATACCCCTTCTCATCGAAATACGCTTGGTATACCAANGCCATCAAACCGGCCGCCAATGGTGTAGCAAGNGAGGTCCCCCCCCATGTNGTATATGCGGAATTTGCATTTGTCTCTTCATTGAGCGTAGTATCTCCGGTTGCAGACCAACCTATCGCNACAATGTCAGGATCCATTCTACCCTGTGAATTTGGACCGCGGTTAGTCCACATCGCGGTATCACCCCATGTGTCCCCAATCGATTCACCTGTCTTGGAAGAAGCAGCACCTACTGATACCACACCAGCAGCACCACCGGGAGAAGCAACGGTTCCATATCCGTGCCCTCCATTACCCAAAGCGACCATGTACGTGGTGTTGCGCGAATATACTCTCGTCAACCAATCTAAATACATCGAAGCATAATCTGAACCCGCATCGACGATGCTCGAATAACCGAATGAGAAAGAGCCGATATGAGCCTCGTCACCTGAATCGATGATGCCATCAGGGCCTTCAGCTACATAGCGCCATGAATCATATCCTGAAATTCCACCGTTGTAGTAATTGCCAACTGCAATGATATCTGCATCAGGTGCCATACCCTGCACCTTTCCATCACTGACAATCGCTTGNGCAGAAACTGCACTTGCACATAATGTGCCGTGATTACCAGCAGGGCCATTTCCTTCGTTAAGCATGAATGCAACCATGTCGCCATTATCTGGAATTCTATCTGACACGCCATACCTTGCCGCTAGAGTAGGAGCATACTGAACAGAAGTATTTCCATCTGCAATGAAGTAAATCATCCCCCCNCTGCGATCCCATAATCCATCTCCATCGATGTCAAGCCCTGCAGTCTCAGAACCCTTACTCATCGGAATCTCATCGGCAAAAGANGAATCTCCATCGNGGTCCACATAAACGGTATCGTAGACATTTGCTTGAACAGAGTCTACCAACAATATCGCAACGTCATCACCAACTCTTGATTGTAGATCATCATCTGGGTGCTCACCGATACGAAATTCCCCTGATTGGCTAACTATTCCTGACACATCTANTCCTGAATCATCTAATGAGGAATCAGAATCGTTGTCAAAATCCATGAGACTTGTATCCGCATACCATGACTCAGATTCTCCGGGATATGTTTCTCCATCCAACAACCAATCTTTGATCGAACGAGGGTCCAGAGCGATTGGCCAACCATCCCATGGGCTACTGGAATTATCAACTCTGGCTTGAGTTCCATCAAGATCAGGATGAGCGAAATCTACCCCGCTATCGACTATTGCGACCCTTACACCTTGTCCAGTACTGTTTAGCGACCAAGCATCGCTTGCGCCATGGATATCCTTAGCCTTGACAGTGGCTGGCTGGGGGGAATATGTATCATAGACATCTGCTTCAGGTAAAGGTTGAGTCAATGACCTAATACCTGGTAATTTAGACAACTCCGAAATACGCATTGCTGGAATCTCGACCAAGCGATGNTGTANTCTGGATTGCAATATCTCCAAATCGCTTTCAATTAGTTCTCCAACTCCTTCTTTCTGCTTTGTTAGTAAGCCCTCACTCGATTGCCAATAATGTAAAGCGGGTAGATCATCGGTCAGAACAANAACCTCGATGCTACCTTCTTGTTCCAACCACCAAGACAAAGGAGGTTGGAAGAATACCTCGTGGAAAACATCGATCGGCGAACTGGATTCAACATATGATTCATCTACAGCAAAACTGGCATCATCTTCTAGAACAGGAAAGNTCGGCAACATGATAAAACAGAGAAGTAGAGCCTGCAACACCCTCTGCATGGCACTTCGAAGACCATGACGTTCTTGATGCTGTGGGACGCTGGTTTGTCCGACAATTCAAGAACCCCGCGATTCTCGCAGGCCCGATAGCCCCGTAGTGTAGTGGTCCATCATGTTGGNCTTTGGAACCCGCGACCCTGGTTCAAATCCGGGCGGGGCTACTCTTGAATCGAGTCCTACCAGCCATCATCTTGGCATCTGGGGTTGCTGAAACTGCGGTGCCACCTGTTGTGGCTGCTGCTGCATCGCCATCTGTTGCATCTGTTGCTGTTGCACCATTTGCTGCTGAGCCTGCGGAGCCATCTGTTGCATAGGTTGTTGCATAACCATGGGTTGTTGCATCATCGGTTGTCCAAACGCGTTATTATCCATCCACAACTTGCTTAGATCCTTAGCTGTTATCTTCTTCCACCAAGGTATGTGTATTCGGAACAAGAAAACAAACCAATTGATGACAACTAACAAAGCCGCCAATGGCAAGAACCAATTCAAGTGGAATGAAACTCCATCGAATGTGCTATCGCTTACTATAAATTCCCCATGCAATCCAGGAATTGAGATATACATAAGAATCGTGAAAATCACAATTGGAATCAAGAANCCNACCAATAGGGCATTGATTTGGCAGACNCCTTCCATTATTTTCTGCATTTTAGGTANCGAAATACCAANCATCANTACCATCANTGATAGTTGNACCCATANAACCACCAAAAAGTAATCATGTAANCTAGCCTTNTTTACGANTACATCATATGTNTCAGGNGNTTCTTCCTCAACTTCATCCCATTCAGGATNNCAAGAACNATCAGATTCTTCAATGCNGAAATANNANGNATCNAACNNTAATGGAGCCAATGGTTCNCCTGAACCATCATCTTCATCGTAAAANTTNTCATTTTCCTTGTAATCATCAGAGTATGATTGCCAAGCAATTGGGAATAATGGAGTGAACACCAAGGCGATTACTGCACAGAACATCAAATTAGATNCGACCTTGTACATTGGCCTCTGCAATTCACCAGTTTTCCAACCATCTGAAACTTTCTCCAGACTAGATTCAAACAGCATAAATGAGGCACCTAATGCTAGGCCCAGAATTGCATTATAGTATACCATTACATGNATATGCATCTCCATATCTNCAGNCGNAAACATCTGGTTGAAGTAAGAGCCCAGCCACTCTCCAAAACTCATCATCATGAAAATCCCACAGGTTCCATTTGCAAGCAGGAATAGTCCGTGTAAACCTCCTTGGACGCGTTTAGGCATTGGCACTAGGTCAATTACAATCAATGGNACAGAAAACACAATTCCAAGAATCATTATCGTAGTAGGCCATAGCATCATACGCAATACGAAAGGTGGCTGTTCATCGAAATCATCAANCTCATCCAACATTTCTTCTCCATCTAACAATGTTCCATTGTCATNATCNNTCCAAACCCATGGAGTTCCACTGGCATCCATGATCAGTCCAGTTATGCTTAATACAAGAATTACGATTCCTAGAATTCCTGCCTTGGTCAATCTAGGAGTGGTCCAACCGGGACGTTGCATTCTTGGCTGTTTGAAAGCCATCTGCTGCTGATACATCATCTGTTGTTGCACATATTGTTGCGCCATCTGTTGATTCTGTAATGGCTGCATCTGCGCCTGCATCATCGGTTGTTGCATGAAAGGCTGTTGTGGAGCATAGCCAGTAGGCGTGGTTGGGTCATAGACCCCAGGTTGCGGCTGCACACCCCTGCGTGATACTTCTTACTCAAAACCTTGATGTCAAGAAATATTAGAATAATCATTCCTTTCTGATACCTCGCCACTCAGGTATTCCACGAATTCCCATTCCCCGTCATCATGATCAAAGAAATAGCAACGCTTTCTATGCGGATGGTCAAGCACATGGTTTCCTTCTCTATATCCAGCAGAAATCATTCTCTTCATCAATGAATCAACTTCATCAACTACTATGCCGTAATGATTGAGTCCTGGATGGAAATATGTCTTTTGAGGAGACCTATTTGGGCCCTCTCGCTCTTCTATCGCAATATAGAAACGCTCACTACCAAAATGTAACCACTTGCAATTTTCTGATGTTGCTCCATTTCTCACCTTCCATTCTGGAATGGCTGTTCTGAGAAATTCAACCATCAAATCACAATTACTAGTAGTGATATTGACATGTTCAAGATATGAACTCACTAACCCACCTCGGCCAGTTTTCTATGCAGGTCGTCTTCCAATACCTCAAGAGCTGAATCGATGAATTCAGAAAGTCCTCCATATCTTTGCGCCTGCAAAGCCATATCGAGTTTGTCCATCGCCTTGAGGAATCTCGACTCTGGAGTATTACCTTGTTCGTATTCATCCCACAATTCCTTCAATTCCTCTCTGTGACACATAGGTTCCAACAGTTCCTGCATGGCAGTATCCTCCATGCGATGCTTTTCGGCAGTAGAAATGCCATCATTTGGCGTGATATCGCCTACTCTGACTTCTGCCAAATCGTGCAATATGGCCATTTCGAGGATTCTACCTCTATCGAGATTCGGTGGACAAAGGACCATTGTCAACCAAGCAATCCCCCAGGAATGAGCTGCAACACTCTCTGGCTTCTCAATGCCTTTGGAAACCCACCCAGAGCGAGGTAATTCCTTGAGGGTCAAACTCTCCAACAGGACGCGTTTTAATTCTTCCATGCTGCCACGATGCCTTTGTCAGGTATCAGCCCATCGCAGGTTCATGCAGGCATCTTGGTGGCAGGATGCAATCTCACATCTGCGCAATAATGATTCGATCATTGCCGAATTTATTGACAAATATCAAGGGGAAATTCTCGAATCACGAGAAAAATTGGTTGAGACATTGATGCGCTCAATAGTTGGCCAGCAAATCTCTGTGTTAGCTGCAGCTACAATATGGAGAAGATTGAATGAACATTTGAAAGAAGTCAATCCTAAAACCGTATTGCAATCCTCAACCGAAGGCCTGCGCAGTTGTGGATTATCCCAAAGAAAGGTAGAATATATCCAAGGAATTGCAAAAAGATCAGATGAATTACAGAAAGTGGACTGGCAAGTAATGGATGATGAAGACGCCATCGAACTTCTGTGTACTCTCAAAGGAGTCGGGAGATGGACTGCCGAGATGGTTCTCATTTTCACACTGCTTAGGCCCGATATTCTACCGCTTGGTGACATTGGCCTGATTAGAGGCATGGAAAAACTATACAATGAAGGGAACAAAATGTCCAAGCAAGAATTACTCAATACTGCAGAAGTATGGAGGCCATATGCTTCGGCAGCAACATGGTATATTTGGAGAAGCATGGACCCCGAACCAGTGCAGTATTGAGCAAGCAAAGTGTTCAAAGAGTGGACGCATATTTCATGAACATGGTCGAGCACCTTCCGCCTATCAAAGGCCCTTCGGCTGCAGACAAAGTGAAGGATGCTACGCGCAAGATGATGGAAGCAACCAAGGCTAGACTTTCATCACTGAAGGAGTCTTTCTCCAAAGAAGAAGTGGAGCAAGATGATGAACAAGGAAAAATTCCAGTTGAGCACATCGAACTAGAATCCACAAATGAAGATTCAGAAATTCTAGAGGGTGATGAAGTCGCTGAAGTTTCTGATGAAGTCGCTGAAGTTTCTGATGAAGTAGAGGAAACCACTGAATCTGAAATTCAAAAAGAAGAGGAAACACCTGAAATCGAAGAATCTGATTCAAAAGAGGAAATTGATAATCTGGAAAATGAAGAACAAGAACCAGAAGACCCAAAACTTGCTGAATTCAGAATATTGCTAAGCGATGCCGTAGATGTTATGCAGTTTCAAAGTGAGAAGATCAAAGAATTGCAATCTAGTATAGAAGAATTGGAAAACCCCACTGAGGAAAATGATAGTGGAAAACTTGTCCGCCCTAATTCTCTAGGCAAGGATTTGAACATGACATTGAATGAAGGAATGACACTGATTGGAATCTCTTTACTTTGGCTGGTTGCATTGATTGGTGCGGACAAATATGTCACAAATAATGGATGGATGATTGGAGGGGTCTGGCCTGCAGATCTATTTACTTGGGGAGCAGGAACCGGACTCTGGACCTTCCACATCTTGCAGAGGTTACATCGGGCTCGAACCTTATTGTCGATGCCATTAGGAATGAGAATCCAAACTTCAATCGGTCTTGCCTTAGCTGCTGGGACTGCCTTGATGTTGACTACCGAAGAGTTCAGCACAGTTACTAATATCTGGGCATACGGGTCAATAATTGCATTGATTGTACTATTTATCTCAGGATTTGGTGGCGCTTTCTCTCGAGCCTTCTCCAGAAAATTCGGAAAAGATGATGATTCAACACCCTGAACCATTAACGGAGAATCGCATCCGGATCCTTTGCTAAATCCTTGGTTATGTTCTTCTGATGAGATTCGATCGTACCTCCTCCAATCTCCAGGAGTTTTGCATCGCGCCACAATCTTTCGACAATATATTCGCCGACGTATCCGTATCCACCCATAACTTGCATTGCCCTATCTGCAATATTCTTGGCAGCGGTAGTTGCGAACAACTTGATTCCATCACTATCGAGTCGATGTCCGCTCTCTCCAAGTGTCATTCTTCTTGCTGTATCATATAGATAGGTGCGCATGGCCCTGTATTCGGCCCAAGATTCACCGATATGTCTCTGAATCTGTCCGAAATCTCGAATCACCTTACCGAAAGCCTGTCGCTCATCAGCATAGCGATTCATAGCTTGTAAAGAACGCCTTGAGATTCCTACTGCCATAGCAGCCAGTGTCAAACGTTCAAGTTCGAGATTTCGCATCATGTGAGAAAGAGCGCTGCCTTGTTCACCAACCATGTTTGCAGCAGGAACGAGGCAATCATCGAAGACTAACTCAGCGGTATTGGACGCTCTCATTCCAGTCTTATCCATTATCTTCTGACCAACTGAATATCCTGGGAATCCGGCTTCTACAAGGAAAGTGGATAACTGTGGCCTTCCACGTTCATCAACACCAGTCTTTGCATAGACCCAGACAATATCCGCAGGAGTTCCATCCTCATCGATGCAACCATTAGTAATCCACATTTTCCTGCCATTTATGATCCAATCACCTTCGTCATTACGCACAGCAGTGCTAGACAGCCCAAGGACATCTGTGCCAACATCTGGCTCTGACATTGCCATGCAACCAATCTTCTCTCCAGTACATACTTCGGGTAGCAATCTTGCCTTCTGTTCTTCACTACCATTGACTGAAAGATTGTTGACAAAGAGCATGCTATGAGCAAGGTAAGCCAAAGCAAAACCTGGGTCGCTGGCTGACAATTCCTCGTGCACAATGACCGCTGCTGTTGCATCCATCCCAGCACCACCATGTTGTTCAGCAGCAGTTATGCCAAGAAGACCTAATTCCCCGAGACTCCTGAACAATTCGAGGTTGAATTTCTCATCCCGATCATATTCCAAAGCCTGAGGCTCAACATGCTCCTCAACAAAGTTTCTGACCATCTCGCGAATCATTAGATGTTCATCGCTCGGATTAAACATATCAGTAGCCATGAAACTCCTCCGGACGTCTCGCCCACCCTAGTGGGTATCAAGAATGTTCGTTTCTGCTGTAGACTCAGGTCATTCGCACTCTACGCGTTCTAAGAGGCCTTGAATCCCCCACTCTGACGTTGGAATCATGCTTAGCGGCCCTATTTGATAGTCCTGCCACAGTGCTATCTGATTTGATAACTCGTCGAATTCGTGGCTTTTGCTTACGTGCTAGTTCTGTATGTCTAACTGATGCATCAAAGGCAATCATCTCCTTCGGTGGAGCGGCTTCTACTGGCTTCTCAATCTCTGAGATGACCGCTGCTGCAGCACTACTGTGATCCGCCTTTTCTCTGGAAGGGTTCAATCTCCTCTGCTGTTCTGCTCGCGCTATAGTTCCCTGTTTTTCGAGTTCTTTCTCCATCATGTCCATCAACATGCATTTCATGGAGAATTCCTGCTTTCGCTGAGGTGAGTGCATCCCAATCGATATTCAGGGACACTGACGGTGGTATAATGATTCCCTGAGGACTTATGCTTCAGAAGGCGATTTCTAGAGTTCTAAATCAGAGCCATTTGCCCTCATCTTCTTTAGAAGAATCCATATCAGCAACCATGGTTAAGATTCTCGTCATCGCGGCATCTGACGGTAAGAACAAGGAATTGGCTGAACTTTGGTGCAGAGTAGGTTCGGGAAAAGGGTACACAATGTCCATTGTTGACCTCTGTGCTGCCAACCTGCCTTTATACACCCCTGCACTTGACAAAGAAGGGCGACCTGAAGGAGTGTCAGAATTGGAGGCCATATTTGAGCAGGCTGATGCCTGGATAATTTGCGCTCCAGAATACAACGGTGCCATGCCCCCTACTCTGAACAATTCTATCGCATGGCTATCTACTCACGGAGATGATTTCCGAGGTCTCTTCAATGGTAGAGCAGTCGCGCTTTCCACCCATAGCGGGGGTGGAGGAAATAGTGTAATCTCAGTGATGCGCATGCAGTTCTCTTACCTTGGGTGCAACGTTGTTGGCCGGGCCCTAATTTCAAACAAGAATAAGGAAGCAAATCCTGAATCTATGAAATTCATTCTAGAACAGTTGGACAAGATGTCCTAATCATTCCACCCAAAGGTAGGAACGGGCCCCTTCCAAATTTCCCTTTTCTCCAGAAACTTCCACCAGAGCAAACTCTCCTTTTGGAGCAATGACTGATGAAGAACGTGTTTCCTTATGCAACTCTTCATAGGTAATCTGATCGATAGCTACTCGTCCGGCCAAACGCTCAAACAAACGCCAACGGCTGACTACTTCTCTCCATCCAGGAGCAACTACTCCCTCAAACACCTTGGCCTTGGCGCCACTACCGTAACCACAAAGTCCGAAGAATTCCCCTCCCTCAAACGAGTTCTCCTCATAATCAGATTCGAAGGTTGACATCATGGCTAGGAAAATCGAACCTGTGTATTGATTACCGATCAGACTTGATGCACGCTGACCCTTTTCGATTCTTTGAGAATGGAACGATTGGTATTCCACCGTCTTGGATATAGCGCGTCGATAAGCATCCGCGGATTTCTGGAACTCGGCCTCGCCTTCAGGGGTATCCTCAAAGTCTTCTAAATGAGGGACTGGACCCAATGATTTCTCAATTTTCTTCCACTCTTCCGAGAATTTTCGGTCATGTCTGAATACGTCAGGAAACATGCGCTTTGCTTGGAAGGCATATGGTAGATGCATGATAATACGAGCCCATTGTTCTGTCAATACCGGGTCGTGCTCTAACACATATCGGCCATCTTCGACCGCTTTCTTTGAGAAATCTCTGAATGCTTCCTTAACTGCAACTTGATAGCACTGATTACTGAATTGACCATCGAAAACCGGTTCATCTCGATGTACCTGTACCTTGTTTTCTCCATGTGCAAATATACCCATCCTTCGAACAGTTGAACTTGGGAGATGCTTAACCATACGCTCTGCCAATCCCTCCTTGATTTTGGCCCCTGCTTCTTTGGCAAGAGTCAAAACATGGCTGATTACGGATGNGATTGATACTTCACGTCGAGGCTTGAAGAAATCATGCACTGGAGTTGTTGAAACTCCCCAGCGATCGGGAATAGANAGCAAACGAGGGTTGTGCCTAATCAGTAGCGCTCCTCCTCCNGCNCCCTGAGTATATTCGCCGCTGGATTCAAGATCGTACTTGGCGTTATCACTGAATACCACTATTCCGATACGATCCTTCTCAGGACCTCCTCTCGCAACCCAATCGAGAGTATTGTGTAAAGCATCCACCGCTCCAATACAAGCAAAGGTCATGTCAACGACATCACAGTTACGAAAACAATCTTCTGAGAATTGTTTCTCATATCTTTGGGTGAGCATATCTAGTATGTAGGTAGAAGTCGGTTTGGCACCATCTAGTGCCGATTCAGTACCTAGATACATTCGCCCTATTCGACGAGGATCAAGGCCATTGCGATCTATCAACCTAGAAACGGCATTAGCACCCATTGTAGCAGTATCTTCATGAACATCAGGAATTGCCATTCCTGACAAACCTAGCCCCTTGTTCAATTTACCATAATCTGCACCGCGCATCAGCGCGAAATCTTTCATGTCCATGAAGATGCGAGGGAAGTGGATTGCGATATCGTCTATACCGCATGGAATCTGAGCAGACACGGCCCCGCCATGGACTGTTGGTTATAGTGCATTCGCACACTTTGGTCAACAAGTGGTTAAGTGATTCAATTCGATGGGGCCGTGGCCGGGAATTGAACCCGGGCCGGCAGGACCACAACCTACCGTGCTAACCCCTACACTACCACAGCCATCGAGTATTTCGGCGACTGAAGTATTCTGTTTGAAGGTTGCGCGACTTCGCTATGTCCCTATACATAGGACCAAGGGTTTGAAGTCCTGATGCTGCGGGAGTATGGACATGAAGCATACTGCACTAGCCATGCTGATGCTGTCTGCATTGTTCATGCCCTGTGTATGTCTTCCTTCATCACAGGCAAGAGTTGTCGACTCATTGGAGACTTGGGACCTTGTTGATTCCAGCATTCTGTCAGACAACTCGTGGGAGTTTTCCTCGGAGAAAGGATGGACTGGGGGCGCAGCCGAACACACTACTGCAATGACAGCCGACTCTAAGATTTCCTTCACCCATAGCCGGCCAATAAATCTTCAAACATCTGAATTCTGGGCTCAAGACAATGTCTCAGAATATGGCGGAGGAGCAGTAGGCGCTCCTGACCAAACCTATTCATGGACATTGGGCCCTGAGATCATTGTTGATGACTTCGACGTTAGTGCAGCCAATGGTGCACAGATTGAAAGTGTTCATCTCGTAGTTTCATTCGCCATTCCCGACCAACTTACTCAGGATTCAGTCAGATTCTCAGTTTCAGTTGATGGGCAGAGTGAATTGCTCAAGACATGGGCGCATACCACCTCTGGAATAGATGAAATGTCCTCACCTTATTGGGCATTGAATATCAGCGAAAAGTTTGACTGGGATTGGGACAAAATTGCAAACTCACAATTGACTTTGGACTATGTAAGCGTGGGTGGAACAGATGATTCTCAATTGCAAGTCGATGCGGCAGGATATAGAGTAGTTCACAACAAAGCATCTTGGGGATTGGAAACATCCGCAGCCAGCATTGAGATTCCCAACCTTGAGTTGCCTGTATTCGATCTTAATTTCACACTTGGAGAATGGGACGGCCTAAGTTTGTCCACATGTGGCCTGCTAGCATTGGAGAACCAAACCGGTACTTGGACTTCTGAAATTATTGAGAGACCACACATGCAATCATGGGGCAGATTGTCTGATACCGGAACATGGAGTGGAAGTCTTGAAGTTCGAACTTCGAACAATGCAGAACAGTGGACTGATTGGCAAGAAACAACTTTCGCATCAATACTTCCTGCAATGGTTTACCTCCAGGTCAAAGCAAATGTCGAAGATGGTTGCCTTGAACGGGTCAGAGTTGACGTCAATGACCCAACATTGACTGTCAACTTCAATGTACATGGCGATATNTCTGGAATAATTGCCAATCAGAGTTTGGTTCAAATCTCGATTTCAGGAAACATGGTAGCCAGGCAATTCCTCTCTTCTACTGGAAGCAATGAACATATTGTGCAGATTGGAAATGTCTTACCCGCCAAAGGTGAACCTTTGACCATCTCTGTTAATTCTGCTTTTGCCTGGGATGATGATGGTGAACCAATGTCCTTAGTTGTCGAAGTNACCGCATTGAAAATCGATGGCGCCTACAGAATCTCTTGGGATGAGCCACCTGCCTGCTCAATACCCTCTGAACTTGAATTCGATGAAGATGGAGGTGGTACATTCATCAGCCTACCTTGTAGCGATGATTTGACCGCTGTTGAAGACTTAGAATATTCTGCATTTTCAACTAATGAAGACATTCTTGTTGCGGATATATCTGGAGACCAGATTCGCTTGAGCCTAGTTCCAGAAGCCAGCGGCGAGGCTACAATCATNGTTTCTGTCATGGACCGGCCGGGGCTTATTGAAAGAAATACTTGGAGTCAGAATATCTCAATNATTGTCAACCCGGTAAACGATGCCCCAATCCTAGACAATCTACCACCTCAGATTCATGTTTCACTACCAGAAGCNNCTTACCTTGATATTGAATTTTCAGATGTTGATGATACTGAATCTGAATTGACAGTTTCCATGGATTACTCTTGGGCACAATGGAATGGTGAGCAGATAAAGATTCAACCTGCAACTACTGGTGAATGGACTCTGACAATTACGGTAAGCGATGGTGAACTCACAGCATCTCGCGAAATAATAGTAACATCTCAAGCACTTCCCGATCTACTGGTAGAAAGTGTAGAGGCAGACGGGAGCACNGAAGAAGTCGTAGCNGGAGATGTTGTCGAGGTGATAGGCTGGGTGAGGAATGATGGGCAAGAAGATGCACAATTTATCTCGATAAAGTGTCTTGCTGATGGCCAACCTTTCGATGTTGCCATAATTGATTTGATTTCGCCTGGGCAATTGCGTAGAGCGATTTGTGACTGGCAAGTTCCTGCAGATGACGATGCGGTTAGATTGACNATAATTCTCGATCATACACTAGAGATAAGAGAAACTGATGAAAATAACAACCAAGGCAACCTGACGATTGCTGTAAAGAGTCCTGAAACTAGTGGTTCTAGCGAACAACAATCNTCAGGTGGAATCAGTGAAAACGTGCAGATTGGANTAACCGCTACTGCAATAATGGCGATTATCGCAATTTTCTTCATGTTTGCACCAAAAGGCATCCGCAAAATCGAATGAGNCGGAATGGCCCCTTAATCAAACACCGTAGGGCGGATAAACGCGAAATTNCGGATAATCATCATAAGTGGCTGGACTCACAAAGGGGTACTCTTCTGGCTGTGGGGGCCAGCAATCCTCGGATTGCAAGGAAGGGTGGAGTGTGGGAACATGAGTGAATTGAAAATCCGCATCGAGACCGATGAATGGACATACGAAGAATACATTGAGGCATGATTATTTCTTGTGTCTGGGATAGACACCTGTTGGCAGCAATACTGCAGTAGAACGAGCAACTTCACCTTGTTCTATAGATAATATCTCCTGACTTCCAAGTAACATTTCAGCTGTAGCCACCAATTCTCCCTTAATCGAGTTCAAAGAAACTTCATCCCCCGGGTTGAGATTATCTGGCATGTTTACTATCCCTGGCCTCAACAATGGAGCACCATGTGCAATACTGGCTGCTGCACTATCTTTGATGACTACACTGGGACGCGATGCAACCAACAATTCCATCGGTTGAATCAATTGAGNTATAGCAGAATCATCCCCTTTCTCACTGTATAACCACCAAGCATCAGCAAGTTGTTCCATTGTGACACAATTCTCTATGGAAAATATTCCACTAGCAGTCCTNCGCAATTCAACCAATTCAGTCTTCTTTCCTATCAATAATCCGATATCTCTAGCCATTGTACGGATATANGTCCCTGCTTCACAATCGATTTCAAGGACAACATNTTCAGAATCATCATCTAGAATCTCTAGCCTATCTATTCGACGCGTCCGCACTTGAACCTTGACTGCAGATATATCAGGGGGCACGTTGTATATGCGTCCACGTTGCTGTTCTATGGCAGCTTCGATACGTTCCATATCAACTCCACCATGGACCCTCAATACCGCAACATATGTCTTTGAATGGCTAAGCAATCCCGATGTCAAACGCATAGATCTACCAAGTAGCAAAGGAAGCACGCCTGTGGCAAAAGGATCCAAAGTCCCCCCATGCCCCATCTTTTCTATACCCAGTAGTTCTTTGGCCCATGCTGTTAATTGGTGCGAAGTAGGCCCTGNAGCCTTGTCAAGAAGAATAATTCCAGCCATCATCCTTTCATCTAATGTGCGTGCTTCTGGCCTCTTTCCATGCTCAGCCGAAGTACTCGCTTGGCTCACTGTGATTCTAGTCAATCTGATGCCCCCTCAATAATTTCCAATACTATAGAAAGAACTTCTTCTGCACTCAAATCGTCAGCATCTACAATGTCAGTATAAGGCNTCTTATCAGCAGGATCCAACTGGTACAACTCCTGAAACCTGTGCAAGTCCTTACTCTCTCTGGCAAGGATCTCTTGTTTGCGGAATTCCAAATCTCCTCCTTCGCGCTGCACAACTCTTCTCGANCTCTCCTCGATTGAGACTTCCAACCAGACTCTCTTTACTGGNAGTTCTAATTGGTAGGCCCACCATCCTGCCAAACGACTCTCTACTACTTGGGGGCCATCTTGCTTGAGCATNTGTCGCTTCAACTCCTCATCAAGTCTCTTATCAACNTCTAAATCCTCTCTACACAATTCCGCAAATGCACTCAACTTCATGCCTCTTCGTTCTGCTTCTGAACGAAAAATCATACCCCCATTGAGATATTCCCAGCCCTTAGCATTGCATAGTCCTTCGACCAATGTACTGGTACCACTTCCCGCTTGGCCACTGATAGTAACTAGAGGCAATGCATCACTTCCACTGATGCCGACAGATAGAACATCGCAACTCTCCGNTTCCTGCCCTCTCAACTACATNCCCATCACATTCAGGGCAAATAGTCCCTTGTTGAGGAGGAGTACGTGCAGAAATAGCAGTAGGTATCAACTTACCAACTTGCTTCTTACTCTTGGCTTTACTTCTTGTCTTGCGCTGATTATTGCGGCCTCTTCCCCTTCCTGAAGAAGCACCTTCTTTGGTTTGAATCANATGTAGATATGGCTCGGGNATAGTATCACCTGCAAGAACCACTGGATGGGATTTGAATCTCAGCAATTTGATGTGCCTGTCAACCGCCCTACCCAAAGGTGCAGACATGCAGATGTATACGCAGATCCAAGCTGGGAAGAATAGGAATGTACCGGTGCTCATGTTCCAATGTTGTTTCCATGGAAGCGATACGTAATCAACACGGAATCCGCTAACAACTTCACCAACCCATGCGAAAATTGCAATGATGAAGATGAAGGNGAACATCATTGGTTTCATCCCACCCATCTGCACATCCATCTGTTCAGGCATCAATTGCTGTTGCAGGGTTGCTGCCTTATCCTTGCGAATTGGGTCTCTTGCCAAGGTTGCTTCATTCATCATTCGGCGCACTTGCGACATGCGGTGACCGATGTGGGCTTGCTTGATTGGATCGATGAAGAGATTACGCAAAACGGTGTTAATCAACATCGAAGCAGTACCGATAAAGAATACTGTGATGACAAACCATTTCTCCTCAGGAAGTATCGGCGCTAGCAAAGGATCTGCATAGTCGGCTAAACCAGATCTGAATCCTTCATTCATCAACAATAGCATCATCAGGAGCATGAAGAACAGCATCAGCATCATCTGNCCACCCGGTGGTGCGGGGGGCCCCGGTGCTGCTCCAGCCTGTGCCATGTTTACTTCCGTTGGATTACGCTGCATAAGGTTGTTTGAGAAGAGTTGACTTGGAAATGCTAGATGCTCGCTCCGACATCTTTTCACCGGAGACGTTCATTGCAAAGCATGGATGCGGTTTCNGCGACCATAGCCATGGCCGAGGCGCAAGCCAAAATGGGGTTGCACGAGGATGCAATCTCAGAATTGCGAAGGGCTGTTCGCGTGCATCCAAGAAACAGTGAATTACACGAAAAATTAGGACGTATATTGTTTCAGCAGCAAAGATATGAAGCCGCTTTACCACATCTGCAAAAGGCGATTCGGAAAAGCGANGATTCTGGTGAACTGCATATGTTAGTTGGAAACTGTGCTTTGTCTACCGGCCGGAGTAAAGCGGCTTTGAAATCCTTTGAACGCTGCATGGCGATTTCCTACAGGTCCAATGAAGCATTAGCCAATATTGGACGCGCTTTGATAGCCAGACGTAAGGCAGACGTTGCTTGGCAAAGGTTGCTGGATGCTTTCGTTGATGGCGGTAGTACTTCTGAAGAGATACATTCGGTCCTAGAGATGTGCGCACCATTGGTTTCTGAACAAGTTCCATCTCTAGCCTCAAATCATTCTGAACCAACTTCTTCGATCTCCGCTGTCCAAGCTCAGCCTGGTTCTATAGAAGCAATGGCAGGAATCGTACAAGATGACATCGTCCATGAAGCAATAGACCTCGGCATGGGCCTTCTCGAAGAAGAAGAGGAAGATACAGATAACAGACTAAAGATATCGATGCCAGGATCGGGATTGGATGCTCCTGAATCAAGAGCAGAATGGAGTCAGCCGTTTGAAGAGATTTCCGAAAATGTGGATTCAGATTCTTGGATAAGTTCTGATCATTGGGATTTGGCTACTACTACGATACAAACTCCTGAGCCAGAGGTACTGCCTGAAGCAATAATTGAGGAACAAGACGAAGTGGAGCATGTTAACTTACCATTCCAAGTAGGTGCAAGTACAACTTCTGTTGAAACTCCCGAAACCACTGTCGAAACATCGACAGAAGAAATGCCTGAAACGCATACTGAACTGGATGAAGAGAACGTTTCTGAAGAAGATATCATTGAAATGCAAGAGATGCCCTTACCAGGACAACCAGTTGTAGCCAGTGAAGATAATGCCTTGACACAATTAGCCAAACTTCCACGAGAACAGAGAGTCTGGTGCTGGACCACCTCTTACGGAGAAGTACCTTGGGGAATGGAATTGCTGAAATCGAGGCCTGATGATCGTATCGAAGCTGCCAAAGCAGAACTATCTGCATGGACTCAACAAAATCCTGGCATTTGGCTAGCAGTCGACCTACAAGTCGAAGGAAGGGTCCCTGTTAACATTAACAATGTCAGGGGAGCCATAGACGGATTGGAAATCCCAGTCATTCTGCTTGTAGCAGACCAAAATAAGCCATCCTCATGGCCGGTTTGGGGCAAGAACTAGCAGTAATCAAGAGAATACGAAACCACAGGTCGGACAGGTTGGACTACCCACTGGATTTTTCGCACCACAGATTTCACAGACTAATTCCTCAGTTCCATCATCCGCAGCGGATTCTTCTTCACTTTCAGAATCTTCTCCATCATCCTCAGACTCCTCTTCTGAAGTAACTTCTTCGGAATCTTCGGAGGTAATTTCCTCTCCACCATCTTCACTTTCTTCGGCTGATTCTTCATCGCCACCTTCACTCCAGGCTTCAGCAGCAGCAGTCAACTCTCCTTTGTTCAGGTAGTTGTTGTCATCAGCATCGAAGCCAATGGCATGGGCCAAAAATGCATCTCTATCAGTTATGCCATGAGCCTCCAT